>JAKZVK010000180.1:0-4402 GCA_047516085.1 Bryobacterales bacterium | reverse complement strand
ATCGAGCACGACCAGGCGCTGCTGCGCGTGATGACCGCCGTCATGCGCGACGACACCGAGCTGTTCAAGCAGTTCATGGACAACGCCAGCTTCAAACGCTGGATGACCGACACGGTGTTCGATCTCGCCTACGAGCCGGCAGCCACGCCCTGAACGCCTCCGTCGGCGTTGTCCTGGAGTGCGTGCGTCGACGGACGGGCGGAGCGCAGCTCCACAGTCGTAAGAGTGATCAAATGTGAGCAGTAAAATGAACGCGGAGAGCGGAGATCTTGGAGCAGTGTAGGCGGGGCCTGGTGGCTTCGTGCTTCGGGGGAAACCCGCGAATCTCGGGAACGGGGACTATCGAAAGTTGCTGTCTGTTGACGCTGTTGAGCGGGACAGAGTACCTTGCAACAAGGGAGTACTTCAATCGACGGTATCGAAATCTCCATCATAGTCATGGTTTCCGTATTCCCGCTCATAGCTATTGCGGGTATCGTTGGGGCTATTGTCGAATACAAAGAGAAGCAAACGTCCGAGGTGGGCGCTCAAGCATCTCGCCCCCGACAGCGTCGCGTTAGCGGCTGGACCAAGACTACCACAGTTTGCTCCGTCTTGGCCGTAGCAATTGCGTTACTATCTTTCTTTCGCAATGATCTTCAGAGTGCATCAGACGGGCTAGGCAGTACGTTGCCGGAGAACTCGCGTGAGCAAGAAAGTGTCATGCTAACAGAAGAATCCTGGATTAGAGTCAGTGTGAACGTTGCAGAGGCAAAGGACGTGTTGGACCAAACAACAGCAAGAATGACCGACGCGGCGGAGAGAGATCCAGGCGATGTTGTAAGTCAGTTATATAGATATTTGGAGAATCTATCGCGTCTGATAAATGGAGCTAAAATAGATCTTGATCTTCTCGGAAAGATGCTTGGCTATGACGGTAACGTGGTAGCCATCAACGAGGAATGATCGGGTGCCTATCCCGCGCCAGCGGCGTGTTCCAGGACCTCTTCTGCCCACTGATTCAGACTCTTGCCGGACAGTTCAGCCGCCAGGGCAGCCTTGCGGTGCGTTTCCGGGCTCACACGGAACATCACCCGGCCGGAGTAGGATTTCTGCGGCTCCTTGCCGATCTTGGCGCAGGTCTCGAGGTAATCCTCGACTGCGTCGTGGAAGGCTTGTCTCAGGCCGTCCACCGAATCGGCATGGAATCCCACACCATCACGAATCCCCGCGATCCGTCCCGTGAAAATTCGGCCGTCATCGTCATACTCGATCCGGGCCGCATAGCCCTTGTAGGTCATGGTGTTGCTCATGGGGTCACTCCGATCCGCTGCAGGAACGCGCGCGCCGCGCGGACCTGGTAGCGCTTGGCCTCCTTGGTAGGATGCGGGCGGTGGAAGGTCTCGATCTCACCATCCTTCTCGAACCGCACGCGTGAGCCGCGTCCCTCGATCAGCCGTGCACCGGCAGCGAGAAGCAGGCTTTCGACCGCCGCCCACTCGATGGTGCCCGACACCGGATCCGTGAAGATGGCGGAGAGGGTTTGTTCGCTGCTTGCTGTTCAATACGTAAACGCACCCTCAAGCTTGCATTATCTGCAAGCTGCCCCGCTCAGCCGCGATCCGGTGCTGAACCGTGGCGGCGGCCACCGCGCCGAGCCCGAGCTGGATCGGCTCTCCACCATCCTGCGCCCGTTCAACGACCACTTCGGCGACGTCCAGTGGGAGGACGCCGACCGCGTGCGGCAGCTCATCATAGAGACCATCCCCGAGCGTGTGCGGGAGGACACCGCCTTCCGCAACGCCCAGCGCAACTCGGACCGGAAGAACGCGCCCGCATCGAGCACGACAGGGCGCTGCTGCGCGTGATGACCGCCGTGATGCGCGACGACATCGAGCTGTTCAAGCAGTTCATGGACAACGACAGCTTCAAGCGCTGGATGACCGACACGGTGTTCAGTTTGGCCTACGAGCCGGCAGCGATGCCCTGAACGACACTCCGCTCTTGGGTTGTCTGTCTGGAAGCGCGGGCTCTACCGCACGTACCGTTCGTGACCGGTTGCAACTCGCTCCGTTTCGCCTCGACGCGCTTCGCAGCCGCATCCCGTAGCAGGATCATCACCATCGTGCAGATTCTGCAGTCAGTGGACCTCGGCGGCCTCGGATGATGGCTCCGCGGAGTCTTCTTCGAGCTGAGGATCGAGTGTTCTGACGTACGGGTCGAACACGCGCTTCATCTGGGCCGAAGCGTGGTTGAGTTCGAGCATCTTGGTCCTGTCAGGCTCGTCCTGGTAGTTAATGTCTACCCGGTAGCGGATCACCCACCGGCCCGCGGTCACCTCCTCCGCCCATTCGAGCGGCTGCGGCAGCTTGGCCGCCGCGAAGGCTTCATCGATCTTCTGTCGGTTCTCAAGCAGTACGGCCAGCGCCCCTGTCCATCTGCCTCTCGTGTTCGTGAGGACGACACGGGACTCGTGGCGGTTGACCGCAATCCGGTACACGAGCCCCGCACCTCTGGCAGGTGTGTCCTGCAACCCAATGTGGTCCGGCTTCAGATTCTTGAATGGCGAGTCGATCCCTTCATCCCGCGCTTGCGCGAACAGGGCGGCCATGAAGTCACGCGCCTGACGCTGCGCCCGTGTGAGGTCCAGATCGGTCCTTCCGTTGGTCATCGCGTCCTCGGACGGCTGGGCGACGACCGTGAACAGCGGGGCTGCCGGGGAATCGCCGATCCTGATCGTTCGCACGGTGACCATCCAAATCTGCCCTACGCCGCGATCGTTCAAGGTCTCCACAGCCTTGACGTGTTCTGGCCTTGCCTCTTCTACGATCCAGATCGCTCGCTGGACCTCTCTGTGCGAGAGATAGGTTACGAGCTGGCCCAGGTGACGATGGTCACTCCTGCCGAACTGATTCTCGATGACGACGTCGCCGAAGTTGGTTTCCGCCACCAAGTCTATGCGGAAGGCGCCGGCGCCGACCTCACGTTGGGGATCGCTCAGGCCAAGCCCGAGCACCTTGTCGAGTTCGCCGATGTGCGACTGGAGCCACGGCGTGAAGCCGCTATCCTCGGTCGGCCAGACCTCGCGGATCGCCACGGTCTCGATGAATCTGACTTCCAGGGGCATGAACTAGGGTCGAGGGCTCCGTGCTGTTCCAAGACTGCACTGTATGGAGCGTCGCCTGCAATCGCCAATGCGCCGTATGCCTCATCGATACATCCACATGAACGACCAGCCCACCATAGAGGCGGAGGTCGGAGGAGATGGACTCACCGTGGGTAACGCAAGGCACTCACGTGGCGATGCCCGACGAGTTCGTCGAGCTGCACGGCTGCCGTGGCCGACCTGCTGGCGGGAAGAGCGTAAGCGGTAACCGGTGCCGACGATTCCGTCTGACGGCAGCGCCGGTGGCAGGTCGCCGTCAGTCTCCGTGACGAAGGAAGAGGGCCGCAGCAGTCTTCGAAGGCCGGGCAGATCCCGCGCCGACCGTACTATGAACTACTGTGTCCAGATCTGGCTCCGGTGGCGGAGCAGGCAGGAGGGCGAGCGTGGGTTGCCCCTGATCGTGCCGCTGGTACTCTATCAGGGAGCGGATCCGTGGCAGTACGACCGGGAGTTCGCCGAGCTGTTCACCAGGGTTGCGCCGGAGTGGCGCTGGGTGCCGCGGTTCGAGAATCTGCTGATCGATCAGACGCGGCAGAGCCCGGAGTCGGTGCCGGGAGCCGTGGCTGTGAAGTTGGCGCAGGTCGCGTTGATGGCCGCGTTTTCGGATGCCAGGCGGGAGCTGTTGGAAACGGCCACGCGGCTGATGGGGGAGCTGTACCGGGCCGTTGGATTCAGGGAAGTAGCGAAGCACGTGGAATACGTGCTGGCAACGCAGCCCGACGAACACCGGGCCGCGTTCGTCGAGTCGCTGCGGCGCAACATGCCTGGTCGCGGAGGAGAGGTGATGAACTACGTTGAGCAAATGATCGAGCGGGGCGGCCGGGAGGGGCTCCGGGAAGGTCTCCAGGAGGGCCGCCGCGAAGGCCTCCAGGAAGGAGAGCTTAAGGGGCAGATTCGAACCATCGAGCGATTGGTAGTACGCGATGTTCCCTGGTCCACCATCGAAGCGGCCACCGGAATCGACGAGGCTGCCTTTCGGAAGCTCAAGCAGCAACTCGACGCCCACCGACGACGGGTCCGGTAACGTCAACTCAATGTCCTGAACCTGCGGTCGCGGCTGCCGGGACTTCTTCCTCGATCAACTCACCGCGTTCGCTGATGACGACGGAGACGTCGTGCCTGCTCTGGAGGTTCATCCAGAACTCGGGCCCGGTGCCAAGGTATCGGCCCAAGCGCAGCGCGGTCTCTGCGGAAATCGCCCGGTCTCCGCGAAGGATTGACGTGATGCGATTTGCAGGCACGCGTATGGCGAGCGCA
>JAKZVK010000179.1:0-4228 GCA_047516085.1 Bryobacterales bacterium | reverse complement strand
GCGACGAACAACTACTCCGCGTTGCCCGACGGGGGATTGCGGACTCTTCACGGCGGACAGTTCAGCTTCCAGATCGAGGGTCTGCTGGCGGTACTCGACGATGCCGTGCCGGCGGTGTCGGTCCAAGAGAACCTGTCGATCCGCGACGCCTATGCGGTCGTCAAGGGGGCGCCCTTGGGCGCGGACCTCCAAGTGCGCGTGAATCAGGACGGCATGGAGATCACCACGCTGACCGTCACGGCAGGGCAGACCTTCGGCACTGTGGTGAGCGGGGCTGAGCTTCCCGTGCTTCAGTCTCTGTCGAACCTGACGCTGGACATTCTGGCGGTCGGCACTAACTACCCAGGCCGTGACCTGACGGTGACGATTCGTGTCTGAGAGCTTGGAGAAGCTTCGGCCGGATCGCGACCTGCAGTGCTTCTTCTTTCGTCCGTCCGCGGTGGCGGCCCTGAGTGGCGCCGGACCGACGGGCTTCGCCGTGTCGGGCACATGGCGCCAGCAGTTCGACTGGGCGGTGATCGAATGGAATCGGGACAACGTCTACGAGCACCGCATCCTGCGAAACCTGCCTGACGGCGACCTCAGCGGCCTCACGCTTAGCTACAAGGAGCAGCGGACCAACTGCATCCTGATGGATTCCGCTCTGTTCCCCACCGTGGATTGGCCCTACTTAAGGATCTGGGCTGAGGACGCCGGCGGCGACGAACAGCTCTATCGGGTCAAGCTGGCCGACTACGCCACGGTATCGCAAGGGACGGCTGTCGCGGCGGAGGCGACATTCACGCTGCAAGGGACGCTGACCGCGGGCGACGTCGTCGAGCTTTCGTGGCTCAACGAGAACTACTTCCACACCATCACAGGCGCCGATACCATCGGTTCTGTATTGGCGGACCTTGAACTGAATATCAATGCCTTCTCGACGACGGTCTCGGCGGTGCATTCGGCTCCGTCCGGGACGATCACGTTGACGAACTTTACCGCCGGCGAGGACGGCAACCGCCTAGGCATTGTGGCCTCCGTCAGCGGCGTGCAGACCGAGTCGTGGTCGCCGACGAGCCAGACGATGAGTGGCGGCGTCTCCCCGACGGAGTGGCAGGTCGACATCGACTTCGGGAATGTGCAAGACGAGCTGGCCGCCACCGTGCCGACGAACAAAGTCCGCAAGATGCGTTGGACGTATGCGGCGGCCTTGCAGCCGGGGGTGTTCGCGAGAGGTGAGTTCGACGTCAAGGTCACCGACTGGGCGGTTACCGGAACCAACCGTGCCTACACGGTAGCCGCCCCCAAGAGCCGGCGGTTCGAAGACGCGAACGCGATCGACTTCACCGGCACGTGGTCGGAGAGCGGCGGCAACTTCTCGGGCGGGACGATCCGCAAAACCAACACGGTTGGAGATGAAGCATCCATCACGTATTCATCGCAGTTCACTCATCGATTGTTCTTGGGCTCCCGCCGCACCTTCGAGGCGGGACAGATTTCGGTGATAGTCGACAGCCAGCCGGCCCAGGTGATTGACCTCTATATTCCCGACGAGGATGTTCTCAGCCGGCTCGGATTGGGTACGTTCGGGCCGGGGCAGCACACGGTTGAGGCTACGTTAACCGGCGCGAACCCCAGTTCCGGCGACAACACGTTCTACGTGGATTTCGTCGAAGAGGCGGTCGAGGTCACGACAGTCGACGTACAACCGGCGCGTCCCAAAGAGACACTGGCCACTGACTGGGATACCGACCATTCGCTGGTCCTTGCGCCGGAGCGGGTGGCCTGGAACATGGACATGCTTGGCTTCCGGGGCCGCGCCAACCACTTTGTGGGCGCCATCCTCTTCTACGAGCTGACGAACCCGGCCAATCAGTATGCGCAGGGCACGGTCACCTTCCAGGGTACGCCGGTCTTCAGCCAGAACGTCCAAGTCGTTATCGACGGCACGGTTTTCAACCGTCTGACGCTGAGCACGGATACGAACGCAAGCATCGCCAAGGCATTCGAATTACTGATCAACAACGGCTCGACGGGCGTCTGGGCCTCGGCGGCCGGCGACGTACTCACGATCAACGCCCGCAAGCTCGGCACGGAAGGAAACAGCGTCACGCTCACGGCGAGCCCCACGACCGGTTCGTTTCAAGCTGTCGCGAGCGGGGCGACGCTGACCGGCGGGGTTGACGGTAATTGGTATACGGACACGGGCGCCTTGCCACGAATCAACCGAGCGGCACGTGATTGGCACCGAGCCTACTTTACGGCGCTAGACAGTCGAGGCATCGACGTGACAGCCGCGTTCAGCATGGAACTGTCTCACGGCGACCCCTCTTCGTCGGCCGGCATCGCGCAACGGTATCCCGACGACAGCCCCGTGCTGGTGAACACGCCGGCGGTCCAGACGAACTTCTCACCGACGAGCCTCGATTTCTGGAAGCAAGTGTATCTCGAGATGGCCGAGTTGCAGGACGATGCGGGGATGACTCCCTACCTGCAGTTCGGCGAGGTGCAGTGGTGGTACTTCCCATCAGCGGCCGGCATGACGTTCTACGACGGCTACACGAAGGCAGAGTTTCAGTCGCAGTTTTCGCGGGCGATGCATGTTTTCTTGAGCAATGACGACGACCCGGGTCCTTTTCCCGACGAAGCGGCGTTCCTGCCGGACCTGATCGGAGACTTCACCGCCGCCATTCGGTCGTTCGTTCACGCTACGTACCCGACGACGAAGTTTGAGGTTCTCTACCCGCACGACGTAAACGATCATGCGCTGACTAGGGTTGTGAACTTCCCCGACAGCGATTGGACCGCCACGAACCTGGACGTACTCAAGACCGAGAATTTCACCTACACGGGAAATCAGCAGCTCAACAAGGCTCTGGAGTCGATTCGTTTCCCGCAGGTGAAGGGGTTCCCGCGGGCCGAGTCCGCCCATTTGATTGGGGTCTTCAGCCCGTCGGAACCTTGGAACTGGGAGCGGCGCTTGGCGAGGGCGGAGGATGTCGAGTCCGTCGTTCTGTGGGCCTTCGACCAGTTCTCGATGGTCGGGTACCGAATGCCGTTGCGACGAGGTGTTCGCCGCAGCCGTTTTGTCGCCTGAAACCGGCGACATCTGATCTTTGAATCCGCACGAACCGCACAATGCCTGCTGGCTCGGAATTGGCCAGGTGGCTTGGAGCCGCGTGGCACGGAACGAGCCGGCCGTCCAGGGCGATCATCCGCCCGAGGAGTTTTCATGAAGAAGATGCTGTTCGTGCTGGCTGCGGGGGCGTGGCTGCTCACGGCAAGCCTCAGCGCTCTCAATGTGAAGGTGGTGAGCGTGGATCATAGGAATCGCACGGCTACCGTCCTGCTTCCGGTCCATCATGTGACCGCGGAAGTCCAACTGGCCCCGGACGAGCCCGAGATCGAGGTCCGCGCGCACGAGTTCTACGAAGCGGAATTACAGGCCGGCGAAGTCGACACCGTGAAGCGCAACTGGCTTCACATCAAGGTGCGTCCGAAGAAGACCGTTCGGTTTCGGCTGCGCAAGGTCACCTTTCACGATTAGCGCACCCCGGCCCGACGGGTTTGCGGCTGGTAACGCCTTTGACCATAACCGGCCAGACTCCCCCGACTGCCCGCGTCGCGGGTGGTACAACGTCGAGTTGAGGTGCCGAGTTAAGGTGCCTGTCCCCCGAATCCCCCCGGAAATCGCCGGGGTGCCGTTTTCGGGCAAGAGGCAGGGACATGCCGGCATCCGAGAATTCTTCGCAAGCGTAGCTGAGATGCAGGATGCCGAGGAGCTTGAACTGGACACGGTGATTGCGCAGGGCGACACGGTAGTCGTCCTGGGGCACTACACCTGGCGTGTGAAAGCGACCGGCCGCAGCTTCGCTTCCGATTTCGCGCACGCTTGCCACATGGCAGACGGCAAGGTCGGAAGGTTCCAGGAGTTTCTGGATACGGCGGCGGCGGCTGCTGCCTACCAAGGCGCGTAGCGGGTCCCGACGAGGGCCCGACGTGCCGGGCCGAAGGGGTCCCCTCGAACTCCCCAAAGAATCTCGTCCACCAACCCGGAGCGAGCTTCCCTTCCTCGGGATTGGTCGATCGTGTTTTGGCACACTACGCCTTAGAGTCCATTTCCTCGTGCCCGGGAATACAGAAACCGCCTAAGGGAACGTGTAGCTACCACCTCTACCGCAGTCCGGCCCCGTTCCCACAATGTCATAGCCCCCATTCACCGGCCGACCATTTGAAAAGTTGAAATACA
>JAKZVK010000178.1:0-4094 GCA_047516085.1 Bryobacterales bacterium | reverse complement strand
CTTCGCGGTCCTTTGCGTCTTTGCGAGAAACAAACTACAATCCCCACGATGACCACTCGCCGCACCTTCGCCAAAGCCGCTACTCTCACCGCTCTGTCCTATCAACGAGTCCGTGGAGCCAACGACCGCGTCCGCCTTGGTTTCATCGGCGTCGGCAATCGCGGCACGTCGCTCGTGCGCGCCACCAAGGAATACGCCGACCAACACATCGCTGCTATGTGCGACATCCGCTCCGACTACATGGCGAACGCCGCCGAAGTCGCCGGCACCAGCCCTACGCTTTACAAGGACTACCGCCACCTCATCTCCAAGCCCGACATCGATGCCGTCGTGATCGCCTCGCCGGACCACTGGCACGCGCTGATGATGATCGACGCCTGCAACGCCGGCAAGGACGTCTATGTCGAGAAGCCCCTCTCGCTCACGATCCATGAAGGACGCCGCATGGTCGAAACCGCCACGGCACGCCGCCGGGTGGTGCAGGTCGGTATCCATCGCCGCTCGGCGCCGTACTGCAAAGAAGCGGCCGACTTCGTCCGCTCGGGCGCCATCGGACACGTCACCGTCGCCCGCTGTGCCCGCGTCGGCAACGAGTATCCGCACGGCATCGGCAGCCCCGGCGACGCCGAGCCGCCGGCCGACATCGACTGGGACCTCTACCTCGGCCCCGCGCCGGCGGTGAAGTACAACGAGAACCGTTTCAGCTACAAGTTCCGCTGGTTCTACGACTACTCCGGCGGACAGTTGACTGACAACGGCGTCCACTTCCTCGACCTGATCCTATGGGGCCTCGGCCAGGACGCGCCGCTTTCGGTCACCGCGATCGGCGGCAAGTACGCCGTCGAGGACAATCGCCAGACGGTCGACACGATGGAGGCACTGTGGCAGTTTCCCGGCGCGACTCTCGTGACGTTTTCTGATTTCGGTTGCAACGCCGCGCCGGTCAGCGCGGGCAAGCCGTTCCTGGCCGAATGGCGCGGGACGAAGGGGACGGTCTACGTCCACGGCGACGGCTATGAGGTAATCCCGGAGAAGAACGCCGCTGCTCCGTCTCCCGGTGGCAACCCGCTCCCCGAGGGCCGTGAGCGCCACCAGGGGTTTCGCGACTCGTTCGAGCCGCAGATGGAGGCTCGGCAAGTCGAGGGCCGCGCCGACACCCGCTTCCACATCCGCAACTTCCTCGACTGCATCAAGAGCCGCGAGAAGCCGAACTGCGACGTCGAAACAGCTCACCGGTCCTCGACGACCGCCATCGTCGCCAACATCGCCTACAAGACCCGGCAGCATCTGGTCTGGGACCGCATGAACGAGCGGTTCAGCAATAGCGAGGAGGCCAACGGGTATCTGCACTACGAGTACCGTAAGCCGTGGACGTTGGGGTGAGCCGGAGTACTGACAAGGGTTCTCGCAAAGACGCAAAGGGCCGCTAAGAACGCAAAGAACATCTTTGGTTCGTCTTGGCGGCTTTGCGGCCCTTCGCGGCTTTGCGAGGAAAGGGATGCCGGCCCCTTGCACCGGACCTCGCCCGTTCCAACGGGCCCTCATCACCGCAGTGCTACCGTAGGCGACATGCCGAAACGTTTTCTGGAGCCGAGCATGCTCCTTGTGCTTCTGCTCGTGGCAAACTGCGGCGCGCCCCCACCACCACCCGCGCCC
This sequence comes from Bryobacterales bacterium, assembly GCA_047516085.1. Lineage (GTDB taxonomy): Bacteria > Acidobacteriota > Terriglobia > Bryobacterales > UBA6623 > JAKZVK01. The sequence goes on along the minus strand of JAKZVK010000178.1, from coordinate 2,438 downwards.
GAGTTCACAATCACCGAAACGGACGATCAGATCCTGATCGCTTCTTCAGCTTTGGAAGCCGGCATTCGTAAGCGCGGCTACGTGAGCGGCGTCTACCGCCAGACCTTCCTTGACAAGAAGACCGGCTTCCGCGACGCCGGCTTCGGGCTCGACATCGCCGACTTCATCCTTGAGGCGGGCAGCGACGAAGCCTACCGCGACCAGCTTGACCCGCGGCTGATCTACGAGTTCAACAACCTCGTCCACGGCTCGATTCCCAAACGCATGGTGGAGGGGCCACAGATCTGCACGCAAGCCAAGCAGATGGACCCCGCCATCACCCAGGGCGACGACTTCGTGTCCGTGCGGATGTCGTTTGACTACCACTTGGCCGCGCACGACAAGAACACCGGGTCGCCATGGGAGCAGACGATCGTCTTCCCGGCCGCCAAGCGCTATTTCGTTTCGAGCCAGAAGATCACCGTGAAGAACGCCTCCGACGAGATGTTCCTGCGCATCGACATGCCCGGCCACATCCGCCACGAGCACGGCGACACCTTCAGCGAAATCTACCTGAGCTACGCGGGCCGCATTCCCTCGTCCGAGTTCTTCGACGACTTCCCGCCCGACGCCAAGTTCCACTATCGCCGCGGACGCGACCCAGCACCGCCGCGATTCATCCGCGCCTACCACCTGCGCGACCCCGACACGGGCCGCGACGGCCCCTGGCTGGCCGGAATGACGCTCGATCCCGCGATCGTCTACGAAGGTTGGTGCCACCAACGTGGGTACATCTGCCTGATCGAGGAGTTCGGCCCCGGACGCGTCGAGCCCGGGGACTCGTTCAGCGCGGCGTTCATCGTCGGCTACTTCGACTCGATCGAGGAGATGCAACAGGTGTACGACGAACACGCCGGCGCAACTGGCCTCACAGTCGGCCGCGGCGGCTGGGAACTCGTCAGATGACGCATCTACTCGTCCAACTGCCCGAACACATCCCGGATTTCGATCCCGCTCTTCAGGAACCGCTCGTTGGCACGCCAGGCATTACCGTTACGCTGGTCCCTGGCGATAACCTGGTCCAAAGCCCGTTCAATCGTTTCGGTTTGGGTCCTGGCGCCGATGATCTCTCTCGCGCGTTCGATCTTGGCCGCGTCCAAACGGAAGTGCTTGCGGGTCCGAGTAGTCTTCGTCTCTTCCATCCCCTGTCTCCGTTCTTAATTTAGCTGTCCGAGCAGAAGTTTTCGAACTTTGGGCTTGGTTTTGCAGCACCGCCGGAACAATCAAAATCGCGATGCGAGCCAAAGCTCCTATGCTAGCATCGTGCTGCCGAGCCAAAACGAAGGGGCAACAGGAAGGACCGCCACCATGAAGCGACGAACATTCTTGACGACAGCGGCCGCTGCGGCGGCGACCGGCTTTCTCCCCGAGCGCTCGCAGATCCTCAAGGCCATGCCGAGCACGGAGAGCGAATTCGGCAAGGTGAAGATCACGGGCGTCAAGACCGCCTCGGTGATGATCAAATACCCGGCACACTTGGTGAAGGTCGAGACGGACTCGGGTCTGTACGGCATCGGCTAGGCGTTCAATCGTGACGGTATTCTCGACCACATCCGCGCGCTGGAAGATACCGTCGTCGGTGAAGATCCCCTGCAGGTCGACTACCTGTTCCAGAAGATGTCCGAGGCCAAGCTGGGCCACGGCTCCTGGACCGGCTCGGTACCCTCAGCCATCTCCGGCATTGAAATTGCCTTGTGGGACTTGGCGGGCAAGATCCTGAAAGTCCCAACTTACGTGCTGCTTGGCGGCAAGTTCCGCGACAAGCTGCTGATCTATCACGACACGGGCTCCCCGAAGACCGCCGACCCGGCGGCCTGGGTCGAGGAAGCGCAGAAGTCAGTCGAGTACGGGTTCAAGGCCACGAAGTTCGACCTCGATTGGGAGAGCCGCGCACAACAACTCGCAGGGCAGCCCTACCAATACCGCGGCGAGATGTGGAACCGCTCGATCAGCACCGTCGAGATGGAGCAGTGGGTGAAGATCCTGGAGGCGATCCGCCTTGAACTCGGGCCGCACTACCCGCTGGCGATCGATTTGCACTTCAACTACAACATGGGCGACTCGATGAAGTTCGCGCGCATGACCGAGCATCTCAACCTGTGGTTCATCGAGGACCCCGTCCCGCCGCAGAACGCCGACGCCATGGCGCGCTTCACCCGCGACTGCCCGGTCCCGACCGCAACGGGCGAGAACCTCTACACCCGGCACACCTTCCGCGACTTCATCGAGAAGCAGGCGTGCGACATCATCCAACCCGACCCGCAAAAGGTCGGCGGCTTGCTCGAGACCAAAAAGATCGCCGACTGGGCCGACCTCTACTACATCACCATGGCCTGCCACAACATGTGCACACCGGTCGGAACGGTCGCCAACGGGCACGCCTGCGCGGCGATCCGCTC
>JAKZVK010000177.1:0-4188 GCA_047516085.1 Bryobacterales bacterium | reverse complement strand
AATAGCGCACCCACGCCCGGTATTCCCTCCGCCATGCGGCGGGCCAGAGCCCAATGGAACCACGCCCCTTAGGTCTGCGACCGTCGCCGTTCCCCGCCTGCAATACCACCTTTAGACGCACGCCAGGCGACCCTCGTGGTGCCGTCCTGACGTCAGGTCGCTTCCTGCTTGGCCCGGCACGCCGGATATCCCGCACACCCCCAGAAGCGTCCGCCCGCGTTGGGACCTTGCCGCGCCGTCCGCAGCACCATGTCCCTGCCGCATCTGGGGCACTTGCGGGCCGCCGCCGGATCCGCGCGTGAACGCAGGCCGCGCACGTGCCGCCGGTCCGTGGACCACGACGGCGGCAGGCGCCTCGCCTCGATCACGCCGCACAGCGTCTGCACCTGGTCTTCCGGCAATACCGGTTCGGTAAACGACTTGATATGCCGCGCGCAGGCTCTCATCCCGACCGTCACGTTCGCTGGCAGTTCTGTCTTCAACTTCGCATCGCCGACGAAGACGACCACGGACCGAACCGCGCCCGCCGGCACACCCAGTGGCCGAAGTGCCGCCTCGATCGCCTTGACGTGGCGATGGTTCTGCCGCAATGGGTTTTGGAACGGGTATTTACGCCGGCGACGGCCCGGAAAGGACTGGGTCCACCGCTTATCTCTCTCGTTCCCGAAGATCCACCCACTCATGTTCTTGGTCTCCACCACGAACACCCCGAACGGCGAAACGAACACGTGATCGACCTGCGTCGTCCCATCCGGCACCGGCAGGGTCAGGTTATGGAATCGCGCATAGGTCGATGACGGCAGTCGCAACGCGGCGCCCAGGGCGACTGAGACCTCGCCTTTCAACCCCCTCCTCGCCGCGGGGTTGAAGAGTGCGGCCAGAACCCGCCCGAGCGTCATCGGGCCGTCACTCCTCGTCCTTGTCTTTGCCACCGCCGCCGTTGTGAGGAATAACAACGCCAGTTGCCGCACTAAAACAGCGAACGCCCCGCTGGAAACGGCCCGTCTTCTCGCTCATGCCGCGTCCTCCACTTCCGCGTCCAAGCAGGCTACATAATGTCCTTTATGCGCCCGGCCCGGTCAGGCCCGGGCGCGCCCGCGACATGACCGAGAAGACGTAGTCAGCAATGAAGATTGCGTTCAGACTACTTTGTCGCGATGAATAGGTGACTAGGCCGTGCACCACCGCATGGCGAGTGGGGATAGGGTTCTGCCTCGCCTGTTCAACATTTCTTTTGTTAATTCCGACACCGAGCGTGGGTACGTACTCTGATGAGGCGCTGCGCGAGTCGTTTTCTGTCAGGTAATTAAACAACACCATGTCCTGGATACCCGCGATCAAGAAATCGCCGAGTTTGAGATCGGCGGCCGTTCCGGACAGCTTCTTTATGAATTTTTTGTAAGTGATACTTCCTACGCCGCCGTCGAACAGCGCCACGCGAAATTCCCTCTCGAACTCCGGGAATAACACGCGGCTGACGCATCGGTAGAGCCCGGCCTCATGGGCATCGAGTGCCTCCCGGAACGTGGCCTCGGCTTCGTCGTCAATGTTGTAGGAGGATAGCTGCGTTTCTAGCTGTGCACGGACTTCGCCCCAGTTGTCGGTGTAGTAGGAGAGCAGCGATGTCTGCAGCCTAGCGGCGTCGTCTCCGCATTCGGAGACCACGTCGAAGGGGATAGTGTGGTTGGGCATCCATCCCCGCTTCAGCAAGCTTTCTGTTTTTGCCCATTCGCGCGCCGCCGCCTGTATGGAGGACGCGGCGGGCACCAGACTCTGCGTAAGCGAGCTGAGCCGCGCGGTCAGTTCCCTCAGTTCCCGCAATCCCGGCGAGTCGAGACGTGCGGTCAGTTCCCTTAGTCCCTTAAAGACCGGCTCGATCTTGCGGCTAAGGCTCGCGAGATCGAGTCGAGCACCGTCCGACCGTTCCTTTGTCATCTCACCACTCAGTCCGCGTCAGGCACTGTCCTGGGTGGAGGAATGCTTGCTCAAGGTTTCTGCGAGGCGCTTTTTGAAGCGATCAACTCCTTCCCTCCAAAGATCGTTACCATCCCCGTCGGCTTCATCGATCTTATGGAGGACAGCCTTTTGAATCTCAGCGCCGGCGAGCTGGTTGATGAGGCCAAGCGCCAAACCAATGGCCATCGTGGCGGCTGACAGTTCGCCTTTAAGTACCTTGATCTCTTCATCTATCGACCGTTGTTCACTAGGCATCATGTCATCGCTCATCGTTCGTTTTCTTTTTCTCGTGGTGTTGCGATCGGGCCTCGATCCGCCAGAGGGTCACGGGTCAGGCCTCGAAGTCTGTGGCCAAGAAGTGACGGTGTAGCATTGCCCCTTTGGCAGTTTCGAAGAACTCCATCTCATCCTTGTAGTGTTTGTCCGCCGGGTTTTTCGTCCGCAGTCGACGACTAAAATAGGCCAAGAAATCTGCCGCCTGTAACGCGATCTTAGACTTCTTCGGCTCGAAGCTGATTGACGCGAAGCGCTCGGGGTCTTGCTTCTGGATGTTATTGAAGCGGCGACGGATGTCGCCTTCGTTCTTATGCCCGCACTCGACAACGAATGACAGATCAACGTTCGGCGGGTCTAGGGCGTCCTTGACGCCTTCGTCCTTAACCAATCGACTCACGAGGCCATGCAGGCAGAAGCCGAGCGGCGAGGATTGGTGTTCAACGTTGTAGACAGACTTCTGGGCCTCGAACGTTGATTTTAATACCGAAAACTCAAACCCGGCATAGGCGTGCTGATCTAGGATCTTATAGAAAATGTTTGCAAACTCGGCAGCCTGCTCTCTTGTCCAGCCCTCAAATTCCTCTTGGCGCCTATGGAGGTCTACAGTGTGGAGGTAGGGTAGTTCGATTGCATCGAATGCCTCCCGGGCCTCGACCTCGAAGTCGCGCCAGTTGTGAGCCGGTGCGATGTACCCGGCTAGCGTGATAATCGCGTCATCCTTGTTGCCGCTCTCATCGAGGTAGCAGACCAACGCCATCTAACATTACTCCTTCTCCACCGTCCGAATGTCAACGGCGGAGCAAAATTAGTCCACCCGGGCGGAGCAAAACTAGTCCACTTAATGGAGTGCGCCCCTGGACCCGGACAGGTGATGTATAAGGAGTTGACCGGGGACGCCGGGCTTTCAGAGGATGAAAGCGCTGGTCCGGTCGTGCGATCTCTTCGATCGCATCGAAGCCCGGCCGCTTACGGACGAGCAGCGCAAGGCGGTGGTCGTCGACGAAAGGTGCAATCTGGTTGTCGCCGCTGCGGGCAGCGGCAAGACCTCTGTCATCGTGGCGAAGGCGGGATGGCTCGTCCGCAGGGGATACCGGAAGCAGTCCGAGCTCTTGCTGCTTGCCTTCGCGCGGGATGCCCGGAACGAGATGGAGGAGCGTATCCGCAAGCGGCTCGGGGCAGTCGCACGCGGCGTGACGGTTCGGACCTTCCACAGCCTTGGCATGGCGATCATCGGCGAGGCCGAAGGCGAGCCCATTTGAGCGAGGCGGTGCAGCGGGCCGTCGGCCTGTCGCACAATGAAACCACGAAGCTCGTGGACTCGGTACTGGATATGATCTCGGAACGGGTCAAGCACGGCATGACCGGGAACGGGTCCAATGCCGCCCATGGATAGTGGTTACAGGTAGAGATTTGTCGAGGACGCCTTTGCTGCGTGCCTAGCCCCTCTCGTCCTCCGGCTCTCGCACCTCGATCTCGGGCTGCTCCGTGACCTGGTCTTCGGGCACGAAGGTAATCCGCATGCCCCACCCGGCAAAGTAGCGCAGCAGGGCTCCAAATTCGGCGGGATCGAATACCCGGTCGTCGATGTAGATGACAGCCTCACCGTTCTCGTCATCCTCGATATGGCAGCGGAGCACGTGGCCGCGAGGCACCCATTGGGCGCTGTCCTCGACGAACCGAACCTGCGGTTTGCCGGGCGGCATTTCGATAGCAGGGCTGTCGAACTCGGCTGCGAGTTTCTCTTGCGCGTCCATCATCGCGTTGAACAAGTCGAACACATCGGCGTCGGACATGGTTTGGAGCTGGGAGCCGACGTTCACACGGGCCACCGACACGTTGGGGTCGGCGTGCTCGACGACGGCGATATCACCCTCGCGGGTGATCTTCACTTCGTCGAGAGAGGCGGGCCGGGGCGGTTTCTTGCGCATGAATGGTACAGCAGGCTGAACATTGTTG
>JAKZVK010000176.1:0-10317 GCA_047516085.1 Bryobacterales bacterium | reverse complement strand
GACGGACTTCTTCAGACCATCGGCGACCAGTTGGCGGACAACAACGACCGGTTCGCCTTTGCATCTGGCAGCGACGCCCGCGAGCTTGCCGATCTGTGCGACGCGGCACACGGTGCGGAATCGCCAGAGGAATTCGAGCGTGACTTTCTGGCGGCCGCGGGACGGAAGGAACGGTTCGAGAGTCTACTCGGCTGCTGGACGTGCGACCCTCCGACCGCGTTGGAGCGCCTGCGACGGATCGACATCCACACGATTGGCGAACGGGATCTCGAGCAAAAGGTGAGATGGGGAGTGCAGGCACTCTTTGTCGCGGATCCGGCAATGGTTCTGGCGGAGCTTCGGTCGATCGTTGAAGACTCAGTGCACCGCACGATTAGGCGCCAGGATCTCGTCGAACAACTCGACCGGCGCGGTTATCGGATACGACAATTGCGCAACCCTGGCCACGCGGGCATCGCTGTCGAGAGGGCGACAGATCAGTACCTGGACGGCGCACGCAGAAAGTTCATTCAGCAAACGCTCGTCGCGCGGCCAGTGGCGGGAACGCTTTTGACGCGACTGGAGGGAACGGCGACCGACAGCGTCATGACAGGCCGTGCCGGATCCGGCAAGACCGCCTGTGTCGTCGAGGTTGTGGAGGCCCTGCGCGCGAGAGGATGGCCGGTGTTGGCGTTCCGACTTGATCGCGTGGCGTCGGCATCGACCACCTCAGATCTTGGAAGCGGCCTCGACCTTGAAGAGTCCCCGGTCCTGGTGCTCGCCGCGGCGGCGGAAGCCGCCAAGCGCCCAGGCGTCCTCATTGTCGATCAGTTGGACGCGGTGAGCACCATGGCCGGCAGGATCTCAAGTTTGTCCGATCTCATCGAGCGACTGTTGCACGAGGCACGTGGTTCGCGCGCACGGGTCGGTATTCACACTGTCGTCGTCTGTCGTGAGTTCGATTGGAAGAACGATTCGCGCCTGCGACAGCTTATTCCCGATTCTCACGCGCAGGTCGATGTAGGCGAGTTCACGGTTGACGAGGTAAAGATGATCCTAACCGGCGCGAGTTTCGATCCGGCGATGTTTGGGAGTCACCAACTGAAGATCCTGCGGCTTCCGCAGAACCTCGCCCTCTTTCTTGAAGCCGATTTCGATGCGTCGCACAGGCCCACGTTCGGCGTCGCCACCGAGATATTTGACCGGTACTGGGATGCGAAGCGGAGATTGGTCGCGGAGCGCGTCATCCCTGCGGCGGATCAGTGGATGCTGGTCATGGAGACCCTCTGCGATGAGATGACGTCCACGCAACTGCTTTCGGTGCGCAAAGAACGGCTGGACAAGTTCCAAAAGGATTACGTGGACCAGCTCGCGTCGGAGGGCGTGCTCGCCTTCGACGGACACAGTTACGGATTCGGCCACGAGAGTTTCTTCGACTACTGCTTCGCGCGCGTGTTCCTGAACCGATCAGACCCGGTGGTGTCTTTCCTCAAGGGGTCGGAGCAACATCTGTTTCGCCGCGCCCAAGTCCGACAGGTGCTGGCCTATCTCCGCGAGGCAGCTCCCGCCCGGTATGTGCAGGAGCTTGCTGGCCTGCTCTCAGATGGAGAAATCCGGCCGCATATCAAGGATCTTGCGTTTGCGCTCCTCGCTGAAGTCACGGATCCGACTGAGGAGGAGTGGACGATCTGGGAAACGTGGTTGGCGCCGGCACTCAAGTCCATCGAGACAGGAACGTCGAACCGGAACAAGCTGTCGAAGATCGCGTGGCGCCGATTTTTCGGATCACGGTCGTGGTTCGAGGACATTGACCGGCGCGGTCTAGTCGAGTGCTGGTTGTCTTCGGGCAACGACCAGCTTACTGACATGGCGGTGAGCTACTTGCGGTTACACCAGCGCCATTCCCCGGATCGTGTCGCGGCCCTGCTCGGACCGTACGTCGACCTCGGCGGTGAGTGGGCGCAGAGACTTCGGTCCGTCTTCGAATGGTCCAACCTTCACACAAGTCGTAGTTTTTTCGACCTGTTCCTGCGCCTCGTAGAAAACGGTGTGCTCGACGAGGCACGTGGGCCGATCGCGATGAACAGCACGTTCTGGGACATGCTTTACACGCTGGGCGAGAACCGTCCGGAGTGGTTTCCTGAGGTCCTGGCACACCGACTCCGGCGGCGCCTTGCGGTCATTCGCATGGCCGGCAAAGAGTTGCGCCGCGGCGAGCTTCTCGATGACGCCCGGGACGTCTCAGAAACGTTCCTTGCATTGGGCGAACAAGCGCCTGCCGCGTTCGTCGAGCATGTGCTGCCGGTCGTCCTCCAGATTTCGGACACTGCGGCCACCGGCGATGAGTTGCCGCGACGCGATGCGGTGTGGACGTGGCTGGTGCGAACCAGCCATCCGGACGGCGAAGACGCTTGCCTCTCCGGACTGGCCAGGGCGCTCGCCGCGCTCGCGCGCAACGAAACCTACGACCTGCAGGAAGTGATCGCAGACCTTCGCGGTCGAGACACCGACGTGTCGAATCATCTCCTGCTGGCTCTGCACCGCGGTGGAGCCGCTCGCTACGCGGACGAGGCGATTTCGTTGCTCTGCACCGAACCGTGGCGGTTCGAGTGCAGATTCTCAGACAGTCCGCGCTGGTGCGCCATCGAGACCATACGAGCGGTTGTCCCGCACTGCTCGCCCAAGAACCGCGAACGGCTTGAGGGTGTGATTTTAGGGTACGTCTCTCCGTACGAGCGCACCAAGGATGGATACGCCTTGCACGGACGCGCCCGGTTCGCGCTGCTCTCGGCGATTCCGGCTGAGCTTCGCAGTTCCGGTGCACGAGCGCACGCCCACGAGCTGGAACGAAAGTTCGGTGAGCCTGAAGGCGAGCCGCGCGAGATCGCCGTTCGTGATGTCAAATCGCCCATCGAGAAGACTGCCGCGGACAAAATGAATGACGATCAGTGGCTGCGCGCAATTTCAAAATACAACTCGGACGGTTGGAAGTACGGTTATGATCGCGAACTCCACGGTGGAGCGCCGCAGTTGGCTCAAGTCCTCCAAGCGCAGGTCAAAGAGAATCCGGACCGGTTCGCTCGTCTCAGCCTGAAATTCCCCGCGGACGCGAACTCCGTGTACCTGGAGCGAACACTTGCCGCGTTGAAGAATGCCACGGGTGCGAGTGATCTCAAACTCCAGGTTTGTAGCAAGGCCTTTGCGGAGTCGCGCGGGCCGTGCGGCAAGTCTATTGCTGATGTCCTCGGGAGCGTCGAGGATCCGCTCCCGGACGATACCGTCCAGATACTCTGCTGGCTCGCAACGGAACACGAAGATCCGTCCAGTGAGGCATGGCAGTACGACGGCGACATCTATACGAGCGGCATCAACACCGCGCGCGGGAGAGCGGCCGAAGCCATTCGAGCACTCATCTTCACTGACGCCACCTACGTCGAACGGTTCCGGCCGACCCTCGAACGGATGATCGGAGACCGGAGCGCGTCCGTCCTTTCATGTGTGGCTGGCACGCTCCGAGCCGTGATCTACCGTGATCCTGCGCTCGGCATGGCGCTCTTCCACCGCATGAATCTAGCCGAGGACCGTTTGCTCGCGACGCCCCATGTTTATGAGTTCATTCGTGGAAGCCTGCGATACAGCTTTGGGGAATTGCGGCCGACCGTCGAGCGCATGCTCCGGTCGTCCGAACCGAAGATCTGTGAAGCCGGTGCGCGCTTGGCAAGCATCGCCGCTCTCGGAGACAAGAGCGCAGCAGATGTCGTCGATGAAGCTTTGCGAAACGGTGCCCGGCACCACCTTGGCGTTGCGCAGGTCGCATCTGGGAACATCGCCGTTCCAGAGTGCCGGGCCTGGTCCGAAGCGAAGCTTATCGCGCTGTTCAACGACGCCGATGCCGACGTAAGGAGTGAGGCGGCGTCATGTTTCCGTCATTTACCAGACGAAGCCCTCGAGACCTGCGACGATTTGATCGTCGCATTTTGCAGCAGCCAAGCGTTCAAGGAGAACTCCTGGTCACTCCTCCACGCTCTGGAACATGCGTTGGGACGGTTGCCGGGAACGACGTGCCTGGTCTGTGAGAAGTTTTTTGATCGCTTCGCCGACGAGGCACGAGATGCTCAGACCGGTCACGATGGGGACACGTACACCGTCGCGAAGCTAGTCTTCCGGACGTACCAGCAGCACCAGAACGACGAATGGACGTCACGTTCGCTGAACCTGATCGACCGCTTCTGCTTGGAAGGGATTCCGGGCGCGGGAGACGAATTCGAGCGGTTCGAGCGGTAGCAGGAGACACGCCGATCTCGCAGGATAATCCTGAGAACGGCTTCATCAGATGCTGACCAGGCTCACCGGCCGCAACTTCAAGCGCTTCGGCGGCGGGGAAGCCAGCATCAGGAATGCCGGGGCGATCCTTGAGCGTCGCACGGGCCAGCACTGCTGGTGCAACACCAAGGCGATCGGCTTCCTTCCGCCGGCGGTCCGCCTGAGTAGACGTCAGTTCGAGTGCCAGCTTCACGGGACCTATCTCTAACGTGAGGCGTGGGATCGCACGGCCACCCCAGGTGAGCTGACGGCCTCTGAAGCGGGACGATGCTGTGACGAACAAGGGTTTCGTACGCTGGGCGGCCTTTCGGTGTATACAAGGGCCACTTGGGGCAGACGAATCGGAATTCTCAGTTAGAATTCGTCCATGCGTTTCTTTTCACTGATCACCTGCCAGCCGGTATTCTCGCGTTTATCGCGCGAAAGAATACGCCGCCTTTTTCACGTTGCTGATCCACAACTTCTGGTTGTATCTGACCGGACGTGACTGTTCGGCATCAGACCAAAGTGGACCACGTGAGGCCGTGAGTTAAGAGACACTTTCCTGCCAGGGGAGGAGGGTCCCCATGGTGAAGGCAGGATCGACGGAGCAGGTGGTTCGGGAGATTCGGCGGCGCACCCGCCGGAAGTTCTCGGCCGAAGAAAAGATTCGGATCGTCTTGGAGGGGCTGCGCGGGGAAGAGAGCCTCGCGGCGCTCTGCCGCCGCGAAGGCCTGGCGCCGAATCTGTACGACCGCTGGAGCAAGGAGTTCCTCGAGGCCGGCAAGAAACGGCTGTTGGGCGATACGGCGCGCGAAGCGACGTCAACGGAAGTCCAAGACCTGCGCCGCCAGAACAGCCAGCTCAAGCAGGTCGTAGCCGAGACCGTGCTCGAGAATCGCATACTTAAAAAAGTCTCGTGGCGTCCGACTCGGGGGACGATACGTGCGACTGACGGCACCTGAGAAACGCGAGGTCATCCGCCTCGTCGAGGACTCGGATCTGTCCGCACGGCGCATGCTGCGGCAACTCGGCGTGCACCGGTCCACGTTCTACGGGTGGTATCGCCGGTACACGAGGGCCGGCCCGGCGGGCTTGGCACCCGCACCGTCGGCCGGGCGCCGGCACTGGAATCGCATCCCCCCGCGCGTCCGCGGGCGGGTGGTCGCGGCGGCGTTGGCCGATCCCGAGAAATCCCCCCGCGAGCTCGCCTGGCAGTTCACGGATCGGGAGGCCCACTTTCTCTCGGAATCCAGCGTGTATCGCATCCTCCGCGCCGAGGACCTGATCACGAGTCCGGCCTACGTGGTGCTCTCGGCGGGCAAGACCTTCGCGCATCCGACGCATCGGCCCAACGAACTCTGGCAAACCGACTTCACGTACCTGCAGGTCGTCGGCTGGGGCTGGTACTACCTGTCGACGGTGCTCGACGACTACTCGCGCTACATCCTCGCGTGGACGCTGCGGACGTCAAGGCAGGCGTCGGATGTCACCGAGACGCTCGACCTCGCCCGGGCCCAGGCCGGCGTGGACCGCGTGCGGGTCGTCCATCGGCCGCGCCTGCTCAGCGATAACGGCCCCTGCGATGTTTCGCAGGAACTCGCGGACTACCTGGACAAGCACGGTCTGACGCACACACGGGGTGCGCCGTATCACCCGATGACGCAGGGGAAGATCGAACGCTATCACCGGTCGATGAAGAACGTCGTGAAGCTCGAGCAGTACTTCCGCCCGTGGGACCTCGAACGCGCTCTGGCAGGCTTCGTGGAAGCGTACAATCACCGGCGCTATCATGAGTCCCTGGACAACGTCACGCCCGCCGACGTCTACCACGGGCGGCGGCCAGCGATCCTGGCCCGTCGGGAGCAGATCAAGCAGCGGACGTTAACCGCACGACGGCGAGAGAATCTGAGGACGCCGCATCACGCGGCACAACGGCGGGAAGTGTCTCTTCCCAAACAGCCTCAGTGGTCCGGATTGGTTTGACGACGTACAGTCGCCAGCCGTGCCAACGAACATGAACGTCTCGACGCCCCGACTGACCCGGGCCGGGCTTTCCGCACTGGTCCTCATCGTAGCTCTACTCGTGACTTCCGAAACGGGTTCAGGGCAGGAGGTGAACCGTGGCCAGAACGATACCTCTCCGGCGGAAGCCCCGGTCCTCCGGGCCGCACCCGTACCCGCGGGCCAGGGTGTCGACCTCGATGGTTACCTCGGCGAGTCCGCTTGGCAGACGGCCACGCCCATCACCGAGTTCAAGCAACAAGACCCGGTCGAGGGCGCCGAGCCCACCGAGGCATCCGAGATCCGGATCCTCATCGATGGCGTGGCACTCTACATCGGCGCGATGTTCTTCGATGACCCGGACGGAATCCTGGCATACCAAAAGCGCCGCGACGAGGGCCTGGGTACCGACGACCGATTCATGTGGATCCTGGATACCTTCCTGGACGGTCGGACCGGATACTTCTTCGAGATCAACCCAGCCGGTCTGATGGGAGACGGTCTTCTCAGAGCAGGAGGAAACGTCAACAAGGCCTGGGACGGCGTGTGGGAGGCGCGCGTCCAGCGTCTCGACAATGGGTGGTCTGCCGAGATCCGGATTCCTTGGAGCACCCTGAACTTCAACCCCGAGTCGGACACATGGGGTATCAACTTCCAACGAACCATACGTCGCAAACAGGAGGAGATCCTCTGGACGGCGCACCGGAGAACCGAGGGGTTGTGGCGACCCATCCACGCCGGACGCCTGACGGGCCTCTCGGACATGTCCCAGGGCATAGGTCTCGAGCTGAAGCCCTACGTTGTCGCAGGTTGGACTCGACAAACGACGCTGGCGGACTCGACGAGTTACCCACGAGACCTGGGGTTCGACGTCGGGTATTCGATCACCCCAAGCCTGCGAGCCGCGGCGTCCTTCAATACCGACTTTGCGGAAGTGGAAGTCGACCAACGGCGAGTGAACCTCACTCGGTTTCCCCTCCGGTTCCCCGAACAACGCGATTTCTTCCTCGAAGGGTCGGGAGTCTTCACCTTCGCACCCCGAAACGGCGTGGAGCCCTATTTCAGCCGGCGTATCGGACTTCGCGGCGGCAACCCGGTCCCCATCCAGTTCGGTACCCGACTCGGTGGGCAAGCCGGGCGCTACGAGGTCGGATTCCTCCAGGTAGGAACGGAAGACCACCTGGGCATCGGAGGCGAAGAGTTCACCGTGTCTCGAGTGAAGAGACAGATCTTCGAAGAGTCCACGATCGGCGCGATCTACACGAGACGCGCAGGCGGTGCCGACATCCAGGGCACCCGCCCCGCCGACAACCATACGGCGGGCATCGATCTGGACTTCCGGACCTCACGGTTTCTCGGCGACAAGAATCTCCAGGTCGACGGCTTCTTCGTCTGGAACTCGAACTCCGAGCCCACCGTGGACCGGACACTTCCCGACCTCTCGGCGCGGGGGATTCGGTTCGACTTCCCGAACGACATCTGGCAGATGCACCTCTCCTACCGAGAGTTCGGGAGCTTCTACGATCCGGCCGTGGGCTTCGTCACCCGAAACGGATTTCGGCGGGTGGAGCCCAACGTGACCTGGCGTCCCCGTCCCGACATCTCGTGGATCCGTCAGTTCGAGTTTGGCACTCAGTTCAGATACCTGGCGTCCATCGAGACCGGGCGTCCCGAGGAGCGACAGTGGCAGTTCGACATCCTCAATATCGACTTCGAGAACAGTGCCGACCTCGACTTCGGTGTCACTCGCCAGTTCGAGAATCTCGACCGTGCGTTCGAGATCAGCGACGGTATAGTCATCCAGCCTGGCGGGTACTGGACGTGGGAGTGGGAGGTGAGCGGAGGAACGCCGAATCAGGAGCGAATCAGCCTGGACGCGGGCGTCGGGGGCGGTAGCTTCTGGAACGGAGGCCGGTTCGGCTACGAGCTCGAGTTTGGCTACCGTCCAACCCCAGGCGTCGAGCTCGGTCTCGAGTATGAACGCGACGAGGTCGCCCTTCCTCAGGGCGCCTTCGATACGAATCTGTTCCGTCTGAACACAGCCTGGGATATCAGCCCCTGGTCCTCCGTCACCGGCAACGTCCAGTACGACGACGTCTCTGAGATCTTCGGTCTCTTTCTCAAGACGCGATGGATCATCGCTCCCGGGAACGACCTCTACCTGGTCTACACCCAGAACTGGCAGAATCTGAGAGCGGATCAGCTCGACCAGCGTTTCACGACGCTGAGCCAGGGCGGGATCACCAAGCTGAACTACACGTTCCGGTTCTAAAGGGGTCGTGTCTGTCAACTGGTGGAAAAGTAGAAAGCGCGTCATCATCCGGCGTGGTGATCGTGCTTACGCAGCTTGCTTCATACCCTCCATGTCCTGATAGCCGACGAGCGCCCGCAGCTTCACCTGTCCGCTGCGGAGTAAACCAAAGAGCAGCAGTAATACGGCGTCCTGTCCTGGCAGACTGGCCTGGGTCTTCGTGCGCCGACGAAATTCCTCGTGAATCCGCTCGAGCGCGTTGGTGGTGCGCAATGCCTTCCACTGCGAGCTGGGAAAGCGGAGGAACGTGAATAGCTCGTCGCCGGCCTCGGCCAGGCTTTCCACGACTGCCGGACACCGCAGCCGCCACTTCTTGGTGAAGCGGGCCCGTGCTTGCTCGACGGCCGTCACCGTTTCGGCGTAGATCATGCGGCGGTAGTCTTCGGTCAGTTCCTCTCGGAGCCGCGCGGGCGCCTTCGATTGCAGGTTCCGCAGTTTGTGCGCGGTGCATCGCTGAATCGCCAAGCCGGGCCAGTGCGCCAGGAGCGCCGTGGCGAGCCCGGGATTCCCGTCGATCATGGCCAACACCGGTCGAGTCAGGTGCCGGGCCACAAGGCTGGCGACGACCTCGCCCCAACTCGCGGCACTTTCTTCGCCAGCCAACCGCAGATCTAACACGACACGCTGCCCGTTCGCGCGGACGCCCAAGGTCACTAGCACCGGCACCCGCGCGCGTCGACCGCCGATCCGCACCTTGGGATACCACCCATCCATGAACACGTAGCGAATGTCCTCGTCGGCCAGGTCGCGACTGCGCCACGTGTCGAAGTCCTCGCGCAGCCGACCCACGAGCCGCGATACGGCATCTTTCGAGAGGGGCCCATTCCGCAGCAGCGGGGCGAGGGCGCCCTTGATGCGCCGCGTATTCGTGCCCGCCAAATACACGCCCAGGATCATCTCGTCTACACGCACGGTCCGCCGCTGATAGCGCGTGACCGTCGCACTGCGCCACTCCGCGGTTGTGCCGTCAGCCGCCTGAATCCGCGCGCGGGGCATCTGGATCGTCGCCGGCCCCAGGCTGGTCGTCAGCGTCCGCTCGCGACTCCCGTGACGGTAGCCCTGGCGCGTCTCGCCGACGCGCGCCGACTTCTCCGCGCCCAACGCCGCATCGAGTTCTTCCTGCACGATGGCCTCGATCGTGGTCCGCACCCGCGCCCGCATCAGGGTTTCGATCGTGTCCGGCCCGAACGTCGGCAGCCTTCCGCCGGCGGCCGTCTTGGTAGTAGAGTCCTGCATTGCGTCATCCTTCGGCACCCGCCGCCAAGCGGGCGCACAGCTCGTGGTTGAACTGAGCCGGATGATGACGCGCTTTCTACTTTTCCACCAAGCTCAAGACACTACCCAATGCATGCTCTAGAACTAGGAGTGAGATGACGGCTGACACTGAAGCGCTCGTTTCGCAGTTGGACCGGCAGCGCCGCAAAGTCGATTTTGACACCTACGACATCATCGTTCAACAGCTGATCACAATGGTCGAGTCTGGGTCAATCGATGTCGCGCCAGCCTACCAGCGCCAGTTCCGTTGGGACAAAGTCAAACGATCCAACTTGATCGAATCTGTCCTTCTTGGGGTCCCGATCCCAAGCCTCTTCATGGCGACAAACAAAGACGGGACATGGGAACTCGTCGATGGTGTCCAGCGGCTAAGCACACTCGTCCAATTTGCTGGTACGCAAGAGGCAAGAACCAAGCTTGGCCTTCATGAGCCGCTCGCCTTGAGC
>JAKZVK010000175.1:0-4704 GCA_047516085.1 Bryobacterales bacterium | reverse complement strand
CACCTCCCGTGGGTCGGCATGGCGGCCGCGTGGCTGGCCGGTGGAGGCGACCTGTCGGATGCGGGTCAGCCCTCGCCGATCCACCTGCAGTGTGCTCCGGTCGGTCTGCTCAACCTTGGCTCGACGACAGGCTTCCTGTCTCGGCTAGGCAGACGGGTCGCGGGCAGCCTCGGCGTGGCCGGGAGCGAAGCGTCGATTCGACACCGTTACCTAGCAACAGTGGTGGAGCGGCATCGCTATGTTCACTTCCCGTATGGATTGAGCCTCCAGGGTCCCGTACGTGCCGAGATGCAAGCGCTTTTCGTCGAGCCGCGCTTGAGCGACGTCTACTCAGGGCCGCACTCAGCGTCCCTCCCAAAACAAGGTGATTCGGACCGGGCACAGGGCAGCAATGTCTGGTCGTGGCTACAGGACTCTTGGCAGCAAGGGCAGAACCTCGTCGTCCTGGGCCCGCCCGGCAGCGGCAAGACCACTCTTCTCCAGTACGTGGCACTAGCGCTGACGAGTCAGCCCACAGGCTCGGACGCCTCGGCCGACCATTGGCTGCCTGCGTTTGTCTCGTTGGCTAACCTGTGTCGAGAGCAGGTCGAGCCGCCCGGCTGGTTGCTACCGGATGCCATCGTCGCACACGCGAGCCTACGCGGCTGGACGCCGCCCCGCGAATGGATCGAGAGCCAACTGACAGAAGGCCGTTTCGTCGTCCTGCTCGACGGCTTCGATGAGCACGCCGACCAGGCCGTGCGTCGCCTCGCCCAGGAGTGGGTCGCGAAGCAGGGGGAGACCTACTCGGCAGCGCCCTTCCTACTGACAGCCACCCCATCGGGATACCGCCAGGGCGGCCTGTCCACGGGCCGGCTATGCTACTTGCAGGCTTTCGACGATGAACAGAGGCGTCTGTATCTGCGCAAGCGGCAAGCCCGGCAAGTCCCTGAGGACCAAAACGGCCACGGAGGCAACGATTCGGAAGCCGCGTACCGAGAAGCCGACGGGCTGGCCCGCTATATCGGGCAGACACCTCACCTGGCACGGATCGTGGAGCGGCCGCTTCATTTGGCGATGCTCATGCTTGCCTACGAACAGGGGTGCGACCAGCCTTCCAACCTCGGCGAGTTGTACGGCCAGGTAAGCGAGATCCTGTGGAAGGGGCAGCCCACTGCCCCGCCGGCGATAGGGCAGCCGACATCCCGGCCCCAACTGCCGGTACCGCTCGCCTTTCGAGCGACGAACGAGCCGCAGGGGGTAACTGCGGCCGACTACAAGGAGGCTATGCCGCCCGGCGCAGGCTTGGTCGTCGAGCGATTCCCCGGCGAGTACACGTTCGTCCACGAAAGCATCCAACACTTCCTCGCGGCGATCTACCTGCGGACCGAAGCGGCCGACAGCGAGCTGTTTACTCTCCCGGACACTCCACCGTGGAGAGACGTATTGCGTTTCTTCTGCAACGAGGTCGAAGGGCGGCGCATCCTGGGTTCCTGCTTGTCGCACCGTCCGCCGTCGCCGGGCGTGGTTCGACTAGCGGCGATGTATCTACGAGAAACCGACGCCGGAGACGATGCTGTCCGAACGCAGCTCGAGGAGCTACTCAGCGAGCTGGCCACCGGAGACGACCCCTCGGTAAAACAGGCCGCCGACGCCGCGCTATTCGACCTGCGGCTCGGCCCCGACGGCGACGGATCGGCCCTCGGTGAGCCGATCACGATCGCCGAGTACGAGGCCTTTCTCGAAGAGAGTCAAGCGGCCGGGGTGAGCCACCGTCCGGACCATTGGAACCAAGGCCGCCGTCCCGACGAGCCACCCGATGCACCGGTCGCCGGCCTGCGAGCGGAAGACGCCGCTGCCTTCTGCGGCTGGCTGGCGCAAAGGCGACGCGGGCCAGGGACATATCGCTTGCCCCGGCAGGACGATGATGTCGAAACCAGCCAAGGCGGCGACGGGACACACGCCGTGGGCTACTGGGTCATCTCCGACAGCCCGGGCGCGTACATGGTGAAAGGGGCGCCGCCCCCGCCGATGACCTACTCGCGGGAGCAACTCTGTGATGACTTGGACCTAAGTCTGCCCGATGGGTTGGGGTTCGATCTAGACCGTGCGTTGGCCCGCCTGCTTGCCCGGGCACAAGCCCGCGCGCGGGCCGAGGCGCGGGTGCTCGATCTTGACCTCGACCGCCCGATCCGGCGCTGCCGCGAACTCGCGCGCGACCTGGAGGATAACCCCGCGCTGGCCGTAGCCCTCGGTCAGACCTTTGCGCGTGACTTCGACTCCGACCTAGCGCTGACGAGCTATCGGGCCGAGGGACTCAGCTATCACGATCCGAAACTCGATAGTGACCGTTCGACCGCGCATCAACTCGCGCGCGTCCTATCGAAGAGACTCGCCGAGCCGTCCGAACAACAGCGCGTGCTGGCGCGAGTGCTCGGCTTGACGCTTTCGCTCGAGCACATCCTCGACGTGGCGCGCGACGTGGACCGGGCGGTGCGGCTTGTCCAGCGGCGCGAGCCGAGGTTGATCGAGGCCGCTGTGGGCGAGAGCGGCGTGGACGCGGGCTGGGACGAGATCTTTCTCTTCTTGTGGCGCTACGTGGCGTCCCGGTCTCTGCTGTTAACGCTGCAGTTGACTTACGCGAGGCGCGCGCTTCCGGCCGGAAATTGGACGGAGCGAATGATGCAAGACAAGGCCGCGCAACAAATCAACCAGCGGATTCAGAGCCTTGTGAGCCACTACTCTGACTTGTTTGTCGAGTTCGTCACGTTGAAGCGGCGCATGGCCGGTGAGCTACCCGCTTTCGAAGGCATCCGCTTGGTGCGGGATAGGGCCGAAATCGATTGAGATAGATCTCGATTTGTCGGTTGCAACGTGACCAGCCAAGGCGTATGTACATGGGAACAGCGCAGCCGCCGAGGAGAACTGTGGATGGTGACGCAGATCAACTCAAGCTGACGCTTGAGGCTCTGAAGGGCGGTTGCAGTGGCGTGGTTGATGTCTGGACGTCCCCCAAGCGGAACTGCCGAGGTAGTCCGCTACGCCCCGACGCTTCGCTGCAGATGCTACTCCTTGGTAATCGTCTCGTCGAGATTAAGGACGGTGGAGGCAACCATGGTCCAGGCGGCAAGCTCGGTTGCGTCGCTGGACGCCGACGGTTTCGACTCGCCAACGGCCAACAACTCCCGGGCGGCGTCGGCATTCCCGCGGTACTCCTCAAGCTGCTGATGCAACAGCGTCAGCAGCACGTCGCGCTCACCGGCGGTGGGCTCGCGGGCCATGGCGCGGCGGAACGCGTACGCAAGCCGCACGGCTGAGTCGTCGCTCACGGCGATCATCTTCTCCGCCAGCGCCCGCGCCGCCTCGACATAGGTGGGATCGTTCATCAGAATCAACGCCTGCAACGGCGTGTTCGTTCGCGCGCGGCGGACGGTACACTTCTCGCGGTCGGGGGCGTCGAATGTGGCAAGCTGCGCCGGAGGCACCGTACGCTTCCAGAAGGTGTACATGCTTCGCCGATAGAGGTCCTGCCCGTGACTGGGCGTATACTCCTGCGCCGTGAAGCGGTCGCCGAACGCCATCTCTTCCCACAAGCCGGGCGGCTGATAGGGATACACTGACGGGCCGCCGATCGCTCGGTTTAGCAGGCCGGCGGCGGCCAGCGCGTTGTCCCGCACGATCTCGGCGTCGAGCCGGAAACGCGAGCCACGCGCCAGCAGGCGATTCTCGATGTCTTTCGCGCGTAGCTCGGGCGTCAACCGCGACGACTGCCGATACGTCGCCGACGTCACAATCAGCCGCTGCAACGCCTTGACGTCCCAGCCGCTCTCGACGAACTCCGTCGCCAACCAGTCGAGCAACGCGGGATGCGAAGGCGCCTCGCCCTGCGAGCCAAAGTCCTCGGACGTCTTGACGATGCCGGTGCCGAAGTACATCTGCCAATAGCGGTTCACAGCGACGCGCGCGGTCAGCGGGTTCGACGGATCGACCAGCCACTTCGCCAGCCCCAGGCGGTTCGGAGGCGCGTCCGGCGGCAGGGGCGGCAGCACACCCGGCACGCCCGCGCTAACTGCATCACGCTTGTTGCGGTAGTCGCCGCGTCCGAGCACGTGCGTCATGCGGGGCTTGGACATCTGCTTCATGACCATGGTCGTGGGAATCATGAAGTCGAGTTGCTTCTTCTGGTCGCGCAGTGCAAGTAGCCGGTCGTGGGCCTTGCGATAGCGCTTCGGAGCGTAATGCCCAAGGTAGTAATGGCGCAGCTTGTCGTTCTGACCACGGCAACGGCTCTCTTGCTTCGAGATCTTTTTCGGCGTCACCTGCACGTCTTCGGGTTCGTCCTTCTCCACAACGAAACCGTACTCGGCGCAAGCATCGTCGGCAAGACGCTCGGCCAGGATCGCGCGGATGGGTTCGTCCACCGCCAACTGCTCGGCGTCTTTCGCGCCCAAGACACGATCGTAGATGCGTAGGTCGTCGATGTCGCCCTTGAAGGGCCGGCCGACCTTGGGATCGCCGATCTCGACTGCCGCACTATTGGCGAACGAGCCGCTGAGGCTGTCATGGGTTACGCGCAGCTCCCACGGCTTGCCGTCCACATAGAGCTTGAGGCCCTTGGCCTTGCCGGACCCGTCGTAACTCAACGTGACATGCTGCGACTCGCCGAGCACCAGTTTTTGCTTGCTTTGCGCGCGGATCGCATTGTCGGGCCACTGGTGGACGAGC
>JAKZVK010000174.1:0-2668 GCA_047516085.1 Bryobacterales bacterium | reverse complement strand
TGCGCCAGGCCTTCCACGATCGCCGTCTTGCCGACGCCGGGTTCGCCGATCAGCACGGGATTGTTCTTCGTACGTCGCGAAAGCACCTGGATGACGCGCCGGATCTCCTCGTCGCGCCCGATCACCGGGTCGAGCTTGCTGTGGCGGGCGGCCTCGGTCATGTCGACCGCGTACCGCTCCAGCGCTTGATACTTGGCCTCGGGATGTTGGTCGGTGACGCGCTGTGTCCCGCGGACGCTCACCAACGCCTGCAGGATCACGTCGTGCGAGGCCCCCATCTGGTTGACGAGCTTGCCGGTGGGATCGCTCTTGCGGCCACAGATGGCCAGGAAGAGGTGCTCGGTCGATACGTACTCGTCCTTGAAGCGCTCGGTCTCTTTGTGCGCCTGCTGGAAGATCTCGTTCAACGACGGCGCCATGTGCGTGCCGCCCTCGGCGCCGGTGACCTTGGGGATCGAGCCGAACTTGGCACGCGCTTCCTGCGCCACCGCGCCGGGCTGGATGCCGACCTTCGACAGCACGGCCTGCACGACTCCCTCCGGCTGCTCGACCAACGCGACCAGTAGGTGCATGGGGTCGATCTGTTGATGGTTCTGCTCGGCCGCCAGCACCTGGCTTTGCTGGACGGCCTCCTGCGCCTTTTGTGTAAATTTGTCAAAGCGAATCATAGTGCTTCTCCAAAGGGTACGGCGGGCGTCCTGGCTATGGGCCGGCGCACAGCACCGGCAGGACTAAAGGATCGCTGGTGACCGCTCCCTGACGGTCACGGCTCGGTTCGTTCTCATCTTATCGTGTCGTCCCAAGCGCCCTCCGACGCTGAAAGAAAGGCGGACCGGAACCCGGCCCGCCCCCCGTTCACCTGGTTAGTGGATGTCAATCACGCGAGCTTTCTTCTGCTCGACTTCGACCTTCGGAATCGTAATCTCCAGCACACCCTTGTCGTACTTGGCGCCGATCTTCTCGGCATCGACCGTGTCGGGCAGAGTGAAGCTCCGCAGGAACGACCCGTGAGCTCGCTCAACGCGGTGGAGATTCTCCTCCTCGGTCTCCTTCTCGTATTTGCGCTCGCCCGAGAGAGTGAGCGTGTTGTCCTCGACCTTGACCTCGACGTCTTTTTCCTCGACGCCGGGCAGGTCGGCGCGGACGACGATCTTCTTGTCGTCCTCGGCGATGTCGACGGCTGGGACGAAGCGCCCTGTCGCTGGCCTCTGGACCGGCTGCCCAGCCGGCTTACAAACCGGTGCGAACGCCGCGTCAAACCAGCGATCGACGTCGCCGAACCAGGGGATCGCGGGTCTTGTTGAAAACTTGATCAGGTTCATCATGGTCCTCCGTAGCTTTTTTATGCCTTCAAGTACATCATAAAATATTAGTGTTATATTGTCAAGTATAATCTTGCCCTGTGGATCTTGTTTTGGAATGATTGGCTTTGGATAGAGGTTCCAACACAAATCTTAGTGTGGTACTATCAATGTTTGACGATTGGCACCAAAGAGACGAGATCCCGACCAATCGGCGCTGGATGTCGACCTGGTGCTCATGAGTTGCCCACGTACCCTACCTGCTGGGCCTTGCAGCAGCCGCGCCGCGAGGGGAGTGGCACGGGAGGGGATTGTGCCGCCCCTTTGAGAGCTGGTCTCTCGCTTCGGCCACGGCCGCGGGCCTCACGCCCCAGCTGTTCGTTGCTCCGCTGCCACGAACCTTGATTCTGCTGCGGCTTCTCGTGTTGGGTACGCTTCGTTCTTCCGGCCGGGGGATTGAACCCCTCAGGCGCTGACACCACATCCACCCGAGTGGACCCACGCATCCAGGAGTGCTACCGTTTCTGAGCAGGAGACACCTCTATGAAACTGTCCCGCGCGCTCACCATCTCATCGATCATCCTCGGCGGCATGACCGCCAGCTTCTGGCTCGGCCAAGCGTGGCACGCAAACGCCGCCGACCCATCCCAACCCGTGACGATCAATGCCGCGGACCACGCCACGCTCCAAGCGGCCTTTGACGCCGTACCCCCCGACGGCGGCGTCGTGCGCATCCCGCCGGGCAACTACGACATCACCGAGCCGTTGCGGCTCACGACCGCCGAGACGCGCGTCGAGGGCTCGGGCGCGGCGACGCACATTCGCAACCGCAACGAGAACGTCGAGCCCGCCCTGCTCGTACGGCATGCGGAGCGGCAGGGCGAGATGACCAGCGAGAAGCGCCGCGAGACCTTCCTGTGGCGCGTGCAACTCGCCGACTTCCGCATCAGCGGAAACCCCAAAAGCGGGCACGGCCTCCACGCCGAGGGCGTCAACGAGATCTACGTCAGCGGCCTCTCCGTCGACCACAACGGCGGCCACGGCATCCAGTGCATCGACTGCTATGAAGATCCGCGCATCAGCGACTCGATCTTCACCTACAACGCCAAGGCCGGCCTCAATATCCAGGGCGGACACGACATCGTCGTCAACGGCAATCAGTTCGAAGAGAACCAGGACGCCGTGCGCTGCATCGACAGTTACAACCTCTGCATGAACGGCAACGTCATCGACGACCACCTGCGCCACGGCGTGGTGATCGAGAACACCTATGGCTCGGTCCTCTCAGGCAACATGATCGAGGAGTGCCAAGGGACGGCCATCATCGTCGACCGCGACTCCTACGGCATCGCGATCGGCTCGAACGT
>JAKZVK010000173.1:0-4564 GCA_047516085.1 Bryobacterales bacterium | reverse complement strand
AGGAGGGATATCTGCTTGCCGTGGGGCGCCGGCCGCGGCCGGAGGAGTCGCAGACGTTGACGGCGTACGGCGAGAAGCACGGTCTCGAGAACGTGTGCCGTCTGATTTTGAATAGCAATGAGTTTATGTTTGTGGATTAGGCGCTCCGCTGCTTGCAGAAGACCATGGCACCACTTGACCAACACGCCTGCCGCTCCGAGCAGCACGCCCTGACCGCGCCCGCGAGCAACATCGACCGCCGCCGCTTTCTCTGGGACTGGGGCGGCGGCCTCGGCGGCATCGCGTTGGCGCATCTGCTCGGCCGGTCGAACCAACTCGCCGGCGCGCCTGCCGGGCCCGACCTCAACGGCGGCCTGCACCATCGCGCGAAAGCCAAGCGCGTTGTACAACTCTTCATGTCGGGCGCGGCCAGCCAAGTCGACACATTCGATTACAAACCGCAACTGCTCAAGCGCAACGGCGAGCCATTCGACCCTGGCGGCAAGGTCGAGCTGTTACAAAGCGAGCCCGGCCCGGTCATGCAGAGCCCCTGGGAGTGGAAGCCATACGGCGAGTCCGGCAAGTGGATGAGCAGCCTGGTGCCGCACCTGGGCGAGTGCGCCGACGACATGGCGTTCTTCCACTCGATGATTGCGAAGTCGAACGTCCACGGGCCGGCGACGTTCATGCAGAACACCGGTTTCATTCTGCCGGGCTACCCCAGTATGGGCGGGTGGGTCTCCTACGGCCTGGGCAGTATGAACGAAAACCTACCGACGTTCGTGGTGCTGCCCGACCCGCGCGGCTTCGCGCCCAACGGCCCGGCCAATCACTCGGCCGCGTTCCTGCCCGCGCTCCACCAAGGGACGATGATTCGCGTGGGGCGGCCGAACCCGATCCACGATCTCTTCCCGCCCGAGTCGGCGAAGTACATCAACGAGCGGAGCGAAACCGACGGTTTGGCGGTTCTCGAGAAGCTCAACCGCGCCCACATGGCCGAGCGTGGCGCCGACTCACGATTGGAGGCCCGCATCCGCTCGTATGAGATGGCCGCCAAGCTGCAGGTGAGCGCTCCGGAAGTGCTCGATGTCGCCGGCGAGTCGGCTGCCACTCGCAAGCTTTACGGCCTCGATGAAAAGATTACGTCCGACTTCGGCCTGCGCTGTCTGACCGCACGGCGGCTGCTCGAGCGCGGTGTACGCTTCGTCCAAGTCTGGAGTGGCGCGGACAACGGCTTCCCGCGCCGCAATTGGGATAGCCACGAAGACCTCGCCAAAGACCACGGCGAGCTGGGACGCGAGATGGACAAGCCCGCCGCCGCCCTGATCAAAGACCTCCACTCACGAGGGATGCTCGAGGACACGATCGTCTACTGGACGACCGAGTTCGGGCGCATGCCCTGCAGCCAGGGCGCCAAGGGACGCGACCACAACCCCTTCACGTTCACGTCATGGCTGGCCGGCGGCGGCGTCAAAGGTGGCACGACCTACGGCGAGAGCGACGAGTGGTCGTACAAAGCGGCGGTGAACCCCATCTATTGCTACGACCTGCACGCCACCGTCCTGCACCTGCTGGGCATCGACCACAAGCGGCTCACCTACCGCCACAACGGCATCGACCGCCGCTTGACCGACGTGCATGGGCAGGTGATCGACAAAGTGATTGCGTAGCGGACCGGCAGGTGGTCGTCATCCCCCCTGGGCGGCCCTTTTCTGTCCAACGCAGCGCGCCTGTCCGGGCGGACGCGAGGGGACCTGGACGGTCGTGGCAGGCTACGGCGACGACAAACGGCGAAAACTTCACCGTGGACATCGCCGTCTTTGTTGGCCGCGCTGACGGAACTTTCAACGAAGCGGTTCTTCTGTCCACGGATTTCGGATCCAACGCCATCGTCATTGACGATTTCAACGCCGATGGCAGAGCCGACTTGATCATCGGTCACTGCTGCGGAGCGGTTGAAACTACGTTCGCGCTCGGCAACGGCGACGGCACGTTTCAACCGGAAGTGCCGTTTCAGGCCGGAGGCAACGTGGTCGCCTTGGCCTCCCATGATTTCAACGCGGACGGAAGGCCGGACTTGGCGGTGCGTCTCAGAGAATGTTGTGCTTGACGCCCAGATCTTCGAGCGTGTCTGAAGCGGACATCTCAGGGGACTCAGCTCGTGGGAACCAGTACCGTTCGACGATGACCCCGGGACCGTCATTTGCAGGTTTTTCAATCACGTCGTCCTCAACCTGGTGTCCGCCTACAAACAAGCCGTGCTGCGGACGCTGGCGTGGTTACGGATTGCCGTGGAGTTGCGGGCACGGGTGTGCAGACCAGACGGGTTGCCGGTGTAAGGCGCTATTCTCGCGAGGTATCGCGCGGCGACCCAGTTCCGTGAGGCTTGGGTCCCTCAGGTTCCGCCGCCTAAACTAGTGGCTCACTCCAAGGTAAACATCTCCGCCACCCATCTCGAGTCGGCGCTTGTAGGAGCCGGGGGTCTCCCCGTACCGCTTACGGAACTGTGCGATGAAGGCACTGACCTTGTTGAATCCGCTGTCCATTGCCGCCCGCGTGACGGAACTCGTCGCCAGACGCTCCCGGCCCCGGGCAAGTTTGGTGAACCGGATGAACTCACTTGGCGGTCGCCCCGTGGCCAGGCGCACCGCACGGGAGAGGTGCGACGGGCTGACGCTGAGTGCCTGAGCAACCACCGCCACCGTCAGAGGGTTTGCCGCTTCGTTTCTGATGTACTCGAAGAAACGTTCGAGCAAGCTCGGAACACGCGATGTCTCGTTTGGAACCTGCCGCAATACCTCTTCACAAAACTCCCGCAGAACGTTCCGCAGACAATCGCGCTGGTCGACCGGAGTCTTGGACAGCCTCTGGAGAAACTCCATGCTCTTTCGAAACAGCGGATCAGGCTCAGCCCCGGTACGATAGATCGCGCGCGATATCAAGGCCTCCAGTTGGATGACCCGCATCTTCTTCATCGTGGCCGATTGGCTGTGCGTCTGCATGATCGCTTCGAAGTTCCGCAGGGCCAGGGTGACGAACGCCGTCTCGTCACGCACGGTCCTATTCAGGTTTTCGACGAGATAGAACGGATAACTCATACTGCCTCCTGTTCAGTCGGTTCGTCACGAAGCCAGAGCCACAGGCCGATGAGACCGAGAGGTTCTAGGACTGCCCACAACGTGAAAACCGCCCAGTAATCGCCCTGGGAACTCCAGTGACCAACGAGTGTATTGAAAAGGATGCCGCCGACCGCGCCGGCCGATCCCGCCAGCCCATAAACCGTGGCGACCATATGTTTCGGAAAGCTGTCGTTGGGAAGGGTGTGCAAGTTTCCGGCCCACACACCCACTCCGAAGGTCGAAACGCTCAAGGAGGCCAGCACCGCCACCGTACCGGTTGCGGAGTTGAAGAGAGCGCCGGTGGCAACGAACACCGTCGCCACGGTCATCATGACCTTGCGCGAGAAGATGATGGGATGGCCGCGACGGATGAGTCCGTTCGAAGCGTACCCGCCGGCGAGCGGGCCGAGGTCATTCCAGAAGAACGGAATCCAGGCGAGCATCCCCATCATCGCGAAGCTGAACCCTTTGTGGCTGGTGAGATAGTCCGGCATCCAGAATAGTGGAAAGTACCCTGAAAAGTCACCAAAGAACCGCGCCAAAACGTACGCCAGAACACGTCGGTTGCGCAACATGCCCAGGTCCTTCAGGCTGAAGCCCGGCGTTTGCTTCGATTCAGCCGACGCCGTGGGCTGCCGCCGCGTGACTTTGAGCCAAACAGGGAGCCAGAGAAGACCGAGCAAGCTTGGGATCAGGAAGGCCATCCGCCAGCCGAAACGCTCGCTCATGTAGACCACCAGAGGCGGAGACACCATGACGGCGACACTCGCGCCCGTACTGAAGATGCCTGTCGCGATTGCCCGCTGCTTGGCGTTGAACCGTTCGCCGACAGTCTTCACCGCCCCCGTGAAGCCACCCGGCTCGGTCACCCCGAGCAGGAAACGAAACGCGGCCAGGCTCCAAAAACCACGGACTGTCGCGTGTAGCGCGCTGACGAGAGACCACAAGCCAACGAACAGCGTCAACCCGACTCGCGAGCCGACTTTGTCCAGAATGAGTCCGGACCCGAAATACATAACTGCGTACGACAACAGGAAGGCGTCAACGACCCAAGCGTAGTCCGTTTGGGTCAGACCGATCTCCGTTCGCATGATCGGCGCCAGCACGGCAAGCACCTGGCGGTCGAGGTAGTTCAGAAACAGCATCGCGAAAAGCAACGCCGCCACGTACTTTTGCGTGCGGTCGAACTTCGCTTCTGCTTGCTTCGGAGGCTCGGGCATTTATCCGTCCTGGCCCAGCCGCTGGAGGAGGCGCGTCAGGTGATCGGCCGCTAGGTCCGCCGCATCTTCGGTGTACGGAGAATTGTCCACCTCCATCGACGGCGGGTCGAACTGATACGCCTCCCGAGTCGGGATGTACATCATGTCCCCTCCCAGGTAGCCGGCCACAAGCGTCTTGTTCTTGAAAGGCGAAGCGCTCTTCACCGCAACCCCGATCTCGCTGTAGGGCTCGCCGCCGATCGCGAC
>JAKZVK010000172.1:0-3172 GCA_047516085.1 Bryobacterales bacterium | reverse complement strand
CCGACCTGGTGGCCACCATCACCGGGGGGAAGCTCTGGTATCTGCTGGCCGGTCTGGCCTCGCTGGAGCGGGCCGCGGTCGTCGTAGAGGACCGGTACTCGAAGTTGTTCAAACTCGACCGGGTCCGCCCAGCGGTCATTGCCGACACCCTCGGCGAAGCCGCCGTGCGCTATCCGAGCGTGCCGATCGCGTTCTGCGAGACCCGCTCCCTGGCCCAGGAGTGGACCTACCGGTTCTTTGGCGCCGCCGTGGCCGAGCACCGCCGCACCACCGGCGCCGACGGGTTCGCCGATCGACTTCCGGCACCGCGCCACGAACTCCCCGATTTGGAACCGACCACGGCCGAGGTCCGAGCATGGGCCCGCGCCCGCGGACTCGACGTGTCCAAGCGAGGGCGGCTCCGCCCCGAAGTCTGGACCGCGTACCACCGAGCCCACACCGCCGACGGCGCACAGCTCCCCTGCAGCGCGCCAGAGCTGCCATAGCCGCGGGTCATTCGAGCGGGGCGATCTTGTCGGGGCTCGTGCCGCGGTGCAGCGAGTCCCATGCGGCGCGCAGCTCCGGCCGGCACAGCTCGCAGCGCGCCTTCTCGCCGCTGCTTTTCCACAGTCCGAATCTTCTAACGGACGATCCGTTATCGGGGGTTATCCACAGGTACGGCTTGGTACGCCGATTTTGGAAAACCCCACGTCAGATGTACTTTTTGGTGCTCGTTGGTACTGGCTGAAACGGCTTTGACGGAACTGGGGGACCGAAGGTCGGGAGTTCAAATCTCCCCAGCCCGACAGACAAAAGCCTAGGTCAGAGTATATTTCTGATCTAGGCTTTCCTGTGGATAACTCTGAGATCGACCAAACTTCTAACGAATATTCGGCGATTATATAGATGGCTAGCCGCCGGGGCTTGAGATCCCCCATCTGAGCGGCGAAGCCTGGAAGGATTGGTTCCCCAACAGACAACGACGCCCCGGAGGTACGAACTCCGGGGCGCCTAAGAACGGAAGAGGTATCTCCGTGCCCGACAACTTGCACGCTCTTGCCTGCGCGATCAACACCACAGCCCGGCACGCCGATGACCTGCGGCACTTTGCCGAGACGCTGGATCGGCACCGGCCGAGGAGCCGCACGATGGCTCGCATTCTCAGCGGTCCATCGACTCCTAACTGAACGCCGTGTGACCGGACCCGAATGGAGCCCTGACGAGGCCCAGTGGCAATTGTCCGATCACCTAGGAGGCTGGCTGAGCCTTTCGGCGTCTAGTTGGCACCCGACACCGTAGACGCTGAGGTGGGACCCTGATTTGAGTCAGCGTGACTCACAACCGGGTCCCCCTCAGTTCGATTGGTCCCATTCGAACAGGTCAGCTTGGTGCTGCGCGCCGCTGCCATGGAAGCCTGTAGTGATCATGTCCTTCTAACTGGCCGCGGACACACACCTGCATTAGACGACTTGCACGACTCACGCACGACACGCATATGCCGACAGTACAACTATGCGTAGTGTGACCACGGGCTGTTGCTGTGAGGAACGGCCGCGGAGCAATGAACCTTCTCGTCGAGTCCACCTGTCCTACGGGAGGCCCTGGGATACTGGGGCTAGATCTAAGGAGCCGTATGCCCCCACAGCTTCCCAACTACAGCGACTCGGTGCGGGCTGCCGTTGCCGACTACTGGGATGTGCGGCGCTCGCAGGCGGACGAGTCAGAGGGCAGGGGCGTGTTCAACACCGGTATTCGTGCCGAGGTGACGGGGGGCCGCCATCTGCATGCTCTTCAGGAGTTGGTGGTGAGCGTGTTCGTGGACGCGGGGATACCGGCTGGGCTGATCGACGTCAAGCGGCGTCCGATCGCCGGGTACTTTCGCCGCGACAAGAGCTGGGATGTCGTGGTGATGGTGGCTGACCGGGTGGTGGGCATCATCGAGTTGAAGTCGATGGCGGGCAATAGCCCGGGCCAGAACTACAACAACCGCACCGACGAAGCCCTAGGCCAAGCCGTCGACGTCTGGACAGCGGTGGAGCGCGAGATTGTCGGGCCGCAACGGCCTTGGCTCGGCTACTTCATGCTGTTGGAGGACAACGCGGCCTTCACGACTGCAGTGAAGCCCCGCAGGACGGTGTGGGAACCCGATCCAGCCTTCGACGGCGCCAGCTATGCGGACCGGTGTGTGATCTTCTTCGAGCGAATGGTCCGCGAGCGGCTGCTGGGCGCAGCGTGCGTGGTTCTCGCTGACAAGGGTTCTGCCACAGTCCGGTTCCCGTCGAATTCGGTGAGCTTTCAGACGTTTGCAGCGGCGATCCATGGCAGGTGTCTTCAGTTCATGACGACCAACCCCGACATCGACTGGTCGGGCCGCGGATAACCGCAGGAGCCGGGCGCATTTCGCCGGTGCGGGCTAGGCCGCAACGCCGAGAAGGTCAGACCTGCTGATTCCGTAGAGCGCCGCGGCTGCGTCGGTGGCTGCGGCGCGGTCTCTGTCTTTGAATGCTTGAGAGAGGGCGGACGCGGTTGAGGCGTCGATGGAGTCCGGTGCGGGGACTCGGATCTTCCTTAGGTACTGGGCCTGGAACCGGTAAGTGCCGCCGCGCATCTTCACGCAGTAGGCGCCGACGAACAGGTTCGCGATGTCCGACAACAGGAGTCCTCCCAGCACTTCTAGGTCCCACTTGTCCGATACGACGTAGTACAGGTTGTGGTGGGGATAGAACCCGCCGGTGTCGAGCACGGGGTGAGCCGCCGCTTTGAGGTCGGGGAGAAGCAGCTTCGGCCGCTCTTGCAGTCCGGGATCGACTCGGTCGATTGTGCGATACCAGGAGGCTGGCCGGTTGCGGGCCACATGCCGCGCTCTGATCCTGGTGCCGTGGCGCTGCAGGTATGAAGCAAGGCCGGGGTACTCCTCGAGATCGACGAGGCGACCGCCTTCCCACGGGTTCACGAGGAACCGTCCGCTCCAGCGCGGCGTGCCCGACGCGATGTCTTGCGCGGCCAGTATTGGCAGCAGGCGACAGCGCTCGACATCCGGTGCGTCCTCGATGACGAAGACGTCGTCACAGCCGGTCGCCACCCCGATCCCGACACGGGTGCCTGTGCGCCAGTCCTCAAGCGGATCGAAGCGCTCCTCCAGATCCGCTAGCAGCTCCAGTCTTAAGGGCGATCCAGATGGCCAGAGGCCGCT
>JAKZVK010000171.1:0-7018 GCA_047516085.1 Bryobacterales bacterium | reverse complement strand
GAGTGGCGTTCGGTCGGGCCTGGCGGGATTCCGCCGACGGTCCTGCCTCGGCGAACCGAGCGCCGGGAGTAGAGGCCCGGAGTAGAGGCACGTGCTGAAGTTTTTTTCCACCTACGTTTACCTCACCTACAGCCTCGTGCTCCTCGGGCTATTCGGGCTGGGGCTGTACGCCTTTCCGCCACAACGCCGACTGATGTTGTGGGGCGGGGTGGTTGCGCTTCCGACCGCGCTTTACCAAGTCTTGTTCGTCCCGGAGTATTGGGAACCCGTGCAAGTGTTCCGGTTTTTGGCAGGACCGGAGGATCTGATCTTCTTGCTGGCGACGGGCGGCCTGGGTTGGTTTATCGTCCCCTCTGTGTATCCAAAGGAGCGCTTGCGGTCTCCGGTTTTCGGGGGGCGCATGGTGAAAAGGTGGGTCACGTTGAAGGCCTTCTTTCTGGCGGTGTGGATATCGATCTGGTTGGCAGATTTGGAAGTGATGGGGGCCGGGCTATGGGCTGCCGCTGCTCTGCTGGCGGTTCTCTTGTACCTTCGCCGAGATTTCTGGAAGCTCGCGGCGTACGGCTCCGTTGCGTTCGGCGCGGCGTACACGGTTTTCGCGTCGGCCGCGTTCGCCCTACACCCGGGCTTCGCCCGTCAATGGAATCCAGAGGCCTTGAGCGGATTGCTCTTGATCGGCGTGCCCATCGAAGAGATCGCCTGGGGCCTGGCGTTCGGAGCCGTTTGGCCCCTCTTCCTGGTGTACCTGTTCGACGTTGAGCTGGAAAGCGCAAGCCGGCCTGTGGATGGCACCCGGCAAACCGCGGTGGCGCGGCAGCCTCGATCTGGTAGGTTTGGAGACGAGTCGACGCCGGACTTTCAAGCGCTTCCGCCATGCTCAAGTTCTTTTCTAGCTACTTTCCGGTGCAACAAGCGATGCGCTTTACTTCAGGTCGCGCCATGGCACGGGCGGAGTTGTCTTGACGTTGTTTGCTCCGCTGTTCTCGGCCCTGGCTCGGTTCAGCTACCGCCACCCCCGGATGATGCTCGGAGGCGCGGCGGCGATGCTGGTGTGCGCACCTTGGTTGTTGAAGGGCCTGCGGGTCGAGGCGGATGCGTCGAGAGTCATCCCTTACGAAGACCCGCTGGCGTTGAGCTACCGAGAGAATCGCGCTCTGTTCGGCGAAGCGAACCGTTTGGTCATCGAGCTTCGTTACGGCGAGACGAGTGCGGCCGCGCTGAATGAGTTCACTGACCGCTTGGCGGAAACCCTCGAAGCGTGGGACGACATCCGCTATCTCGACTATCAGCCGTTCGCGCGCGAGGGATCGGAGGAGTTCACGATGGGCCTGCGGGCCGCTTTGCTGAATTCCGAACCGGCTGTGCTCGAGGACTTCATCTCACGGTTCGAGGAGCGAGGCATGCGGCGCGAACTGTTGAGGACGCGCAAGCGCCTGATCGCTGTGGATGACCCGGTCGTAAGGCGGCAGGTCATCCAAGACGTCCTCAACCTGCGAGGGTTGTTGGTGCGATTCCAGGAGCCGCGTATCGGCAAGGTGCGGCTTTCGGTCACCACCGGTTACCTGGACGCCCCGGAAGGGGGTTCACGCTTATTGGTGCTGCAACCCACGGGATCGGTCGAGGAGAGCACCTACTGCATCGACCTCGTCGATCGTCTCGAGGCGGCCATCGAGGGGCTGAAAGCGAAACAAGACGGGGCGCAGGCGATCGAGCACCGCATGACCGGTGCTCATGTCGTTACCGCCGAGAGCACGCGGGTTCTGTTGCGCGAGATGAGCGTGATCAGCGTGACCGCCGCCGGGCTCTTGTTCGTTGTGGTGTGGCTGGCGTTCGGACAGCTTCGGGCCACCTTGCTTTGCTTCCTCCCGTTGCTGGTCTCACAAGCCGGCATCTTCATCTTGGCTCGCTTCTTCTTCAATCCGATTTACTTTCTCACCATCGGGTTTGCCGCGGTCGTGGTGGGCTTGGGGCTGGACTTCGGTTTGCACCTGACCGCCCGCTTCGCCCAGTTTGCCGGCAGGAGCCAGCCTTCCGGAGACGACAGCGCGAAGAACAGGGTCGAGGCCGCGGTCGTCGACACGTTGACCGACGCGGGCCCGCCCGTGGTGATCGGCGCTACGACCACGGCCCTTGCCTTTCTGACCTTGCTGTTCACCGACAACCGAGGGCTCATCCAGTTCGGGGCGCTGACGTCGGTCGGTCTGCTGGTGACTCTCGCGGTGACCCTGCTCCTGTTTCCGGCGCTGGCCAGGGTGCTGGGCGGGTCCTCGGCGCATGGCGGCCGCGCGCTGCGCGTGCGATGGATCCCGCCCGGGCTGTTCGAGTTTGCGGCCTCCCGTCCTCTGGGAGCGCTTGCGATTGCGGTTCCCGTCCTTCTGGTAGCCCTTCCGTCGGCCGCAGCCTTCCGATTTGGCGAGAATATCCGGCAACTGTTCCCCGACAACGTGCGGGCGCTCGATGTCGCGGCGGAAATCGCTACGAGCTACGGGGAGTCCTTCGGCGCAACGACCTCGGTCACGGTACAAGCACCAGACCTGGAGCGCGCGATGTCGCGACAACGGCGGCTCGACGCCCAACTGGCCGGGATGGTCGCCGGCGGGGAAGTGGCGGGGTTCGAATCGCCGTCGCTCTACCTGGCGTATCCCGCGGCCCTTGAGGAGAAACAGGAAGCTTGGGTGAGCGCGCGCGAAACCGTGAAGCAGGGCCGGCCGCGCTTCGAGCAGTTGCTAACGAAGCTGCGATTCCGGCGCACTCCTCAACTCGATGCCTACTACGATAGGATCGAGAGCGTTGTGGCTGGTGAAACGCCGGCCGATCCCAGCGCATTGCCGAGATTGCAGAGGCATTTCGCGCGGACCGATGGCGGGTATCGCCTACAGACCTACGTGGCTCCCACTGTCTCCGAGCGAGGCGAGACGGCGCCGATGACGCTCCGCGTGACCCGCAAGTTGCAAGAGGCCGAGACCGCGCAGGTTTCGGATACGCAGGTTTCGGATACGCAGGGCACGGACACGTCGATGTACGTCTCCGGCCTGGTGCAGATCTATCAGCGTTTGAATGAGTTGATGCTGGCCGACTTTGCACGCATCAGTTGGATTGCCGCCGCGCTGGTGGGCGTCATCGTTCTCTTTTTCTTCCGTAGCCTGACGGCGGGTCTGGTGGCGCTGGTTCCCCTGGCGGCCGCGCTGCCGGTGACGGCGGGCGTGCTGCAGGCCGCCGACATTATCCTCTTACCCCAATCCATCGGCTTCGTGGCGATTATCATCGGCGTGGGCATCGATGACGCGGTCCACATCTTGACGAGGGTCCGGCACGGGTCCGGCGGGGTGCGGCAGGCACTGGTCGAGATCGGCCCGATCATCACGCTGACCACCCTATCGACGATGATCGGATTCGGCGCGCTGGCGTTATGCAGTCTGGCCGTCGTTTCGTCACTCGGCTCGGCGGTCGCGGTCGGCGTGGGGGCGTGCTGGTTCTTCTCGGTGTTTCTGCTTCCGGCCGCTTGCCGCTGGTTGATTCGGGCACCCGGACGTGCGGCTGCCATTCTGCTGGGGGCAGTGTTCGCCGGGGGCGCCGTTGCGCCCGTTTCCGCGCAGTCAAGAACCGCCGTCGAAATCATGGACAAGCTGCAGGAGAGAACCGACTCGTTCGACGCCTTTTCCTGCCGCATCCGCCAGACCAAGACCCTTGAACAGCTTGACGGAGAGATTCAACTCCAGGGCCCCTTGCTCTATCAGAAGCCGCACTACGTGAAGCTCGAGTTGGCAGGGGACGAGAACGTCTCGCTTTACAGCAACGGCGAATGGATCTGGTTGGTCGACCGGGACCTGGAGGAGTTCGAGAAGGTCCCGCTAGAGGGCGCCAATGCGAAGCGGCAATTGGCGCGCTTGCTGCCGCCGCTCTTCTTCTTGACGCGGGAGGAAGTGGAGGAGAAGTTCGAGATCGCCTCCGCCGTGCCCGAACTCGGCGAGCATCGCCTCGAAATGACGCCGCGCGCGGAAGCCGACTTCCCGTTTGAGCGCCTCGACGTCGATTTCGATGGTCGCTTTCGTGCTCTCAAAATGGCGCTGCGGTTTCGCAACGGCGACTCGGTGCAAACGTTCTTGCGGGACTGCAAGAGGCTCGGCCGCATCTCGCCGACCGTGTTTCAATATCACGGAGAGTCTCAATGACTTTCCATGTCATCGCCTCCTCTCAGGAGTCCGCGGTTCCTCTTGGCGCAATGCGGATGCATCCTACTACGCGACCGAGCCCCGATCAGGGGCGACGGAAAGCAGCGGACTGGGTAAGCGGTCGGTCCGCCGCCCAAACGATCTCCAGCCCCGGCAGGGGCGTTTGAGGTTTTTTGGCGCTTCGGCAAAAGGTCAGTAGTTGCCTGCCGAACCGGCCGGATTTGCCCGTCACTTGCGTTCCGGCTCAGTTTCGTGGGTTCGCGTGATTCGCGCCCACAGCTCCTGCAATGATGTGAAGCCTGCTCAGGAGGCCGACTGCTGCTCAACCCAGCGGTTTGCCAAGCTGCGGTTGGCGTCGGCGCTATTTTTCACAGCCCCGCACGCGCCGGCTTCCTCATTTCTTCCCAGTCAGCTTTCGCTTGATCGCTCGCAGCGGCCAGGTGACGGCCGCGGCCAGCCGGTAGACGCGCGATCCCAAGACCTGCGCCAGCGTCTCGGAGAACTTTAACTCGCGTTCATACAGGAATCGGATTTGTGTATCCCGGCGCTGTACCAGGTTGCGTAGATCCACCACATCTTCGTCCCGCAGCGTGTAACCCGGCTGGAGATGATCCGGCAAGGGCTGCGGCACGTAAATCGTACCGTGAGGGGGCTTCGTCTCCTCCGCCGGCCGTTCTTTCGTGTAGAAATACACGGCGATCGAGCGCCGCGAAAGCCCCTTGCGCCCCTCGGGAAACCGGATGGCCGGGAAGCCGTGCCAGGAGCGCTCGGACGTTTCAAACAGCACGCCTCGATTCTCGATTGGGAGAACCGACTTGACGCGGTTCTGCCCGGCGGGCAGCCACGGATTGAGGTGTAGCTCGAGCGACCCACCCCAGCTCGCCTCCCACTCAGGGTTGAGAAACAGAATTAAGTTCAGCCGCCGATGCCGGTTCGTCCGAGGATGGAAGTTGAAATCCACGTGCGGGGTGAGGTCTTGGCCCTCGAGATTTTCGTGCGTGCCACCGCCGACATACTCGCGGTCGTAGAGCAGTTTCGGAATGCCGGTGAGATCGCTCACGAAGTGGAGGAACTCCGGCGAGTGAAGCATGGCATCGAAACGGCGGTAGGCCGGGCCTAACCGCGGCATGTCGGGCCGGAAAGCCTTGCCTCCCACTTCGCCCATCTCGTTCAGCGCGTGGGCCGGATCGAATGCCGGGAACTCGTCCTGCAATTGCCTCAAGAAATCCGGCTCAACAAAGTCGTCGAGCACCAAGTGCGGAAACGGGTCGTTCGAGCGAAACCGCTGCCCCAACTCCTCGGCGCTGTTCAGAATCTTCGCTTGAATGAGCGTTCGCATAGCCTGCGCTTGGGCCCATTTTCTCGTCCCTGTTTGGGTGCAGGGCACTGCAAACGGACCGCTAACTGCGAATCCGCACCAACTTGCGGTCGATGTCGGCAATCTTGGCCACGCCGCTCATGCCCATGTCGAGAGCCAGCTCGACGCGGAGCAACTCCAGCACCCGGGCGACGCCCCGCGAGCCAAAAGTGGTCAGCCCCCACAGGTAGGGCCGGGCGATGCCCACCGCCGTCGCGCCCAGGGCCAGCGCCTTCAAGATGTCGGTGCCTCTGCGAAAGCCTCCGTCAATCAGCACCGGGATCTTGCCGCCCGCCGCTTGCACGCACTCGGGCAGCGCTTCGATGGTCGAGCCGGTGTGGTCAATCTGGCGCGCGCCGTGGTTCGACACCACCACCGCCGACATCCCGGTCTTGACGCACAGCTCGGTGTCTTCGCCCGTGAGGACTCCTTTGATGATGATCGGCATGTCGGTCATCTCGCGAAGCCGGCGGACGGTGTCCCAGGTCGCGGTAGGGAAAGGACGCGAAGGGTAGACGCCGGTGGTCCAAATCATGTCGCGGTCCGTCGCCCGGTAGATCACTTTCCCGTCCGCGTCGCGCGGAATACCGCCTTCGTTACACCATGTGCGTACGAACTTGTTGTGAATGCTGCGCTCGCGGTGCGACACCAACATGTTGTCGACGGTAAACGTGATGCCGCTGTAGCCCGCGTCCTCGAGCCGCTCCACGAAGTTGAGCATCGTGTTCTCGGTGCGAAACTGTCCGCCGATGGTGTAGTGCCAGCAGGCCTCGGGGCCCTTGCCGCCGCGGACGAAGTCGTCGATGCCGCCGTTCGTCATCATGAACGAGCCCGCCTCGACGGCTCCCTTGGCCGTCTCCAACTCCCCATCGGGATAGAAGCAGTTCTTCCCGCCCGCCGGGCAGAGATAGATGGGGTACTTCATGGTCCTGCCGAACAGCTTCGTGGTCAGGTCGATCTTGTGCACGTCAGTCAGCCAACGGGGCCGCAGGATAATGCGGTTGAACGCCGTGCGGTTCTCCCCGAGCGACACCTCGTCTTTGCCGCCTTCGGCCATGTAGCCCCAGGCGATAGGATCGAGCTTCTCTTTGGCGAGTTTCTTGAAGTCGAAGACGTGGATCGGCTCGAACAGCGGGTCGATCGGCGGCAGGCCCTCTTGCCCCTGGAGCAAGGGCGAGGCCAGAAAGAAGCTGGTCAGGTTTTGCAGGGCTTGGCGTCGAGAGATTTGCATGGCGGGACGGCTCCATAGTCGGTTGAGTCGATTGTAGCGAGTGACGTGCCGGCCCGGGACCAGCCCACTTGCCACAACAGAGCCGCGGATGTGAATCCGCGGGCGCGCGGGCGCAAGCCCGCGCACGTTCCACGGCTACGCTCCAAACCCTGGCGCAGAAAATGCTACATACTCGGTTGCAGGCCGAAGACGCACACCTAGGAGGACCGCATGCCTCACAACCGATACTCCTGGCGCGACATTCTCATCCCTCGCGAT
>JAKZVK010000170.1:0-3307 GCA_047516085.1 Bryobacterales bacterium | reverse complement strand
AGCCGCCGCCGAGAGCTTCTTCCAGTTGAAGTTGAACTGCAGTACGGGCGTCTGCCCGCGCGGCGCCCAAGTGCGGCAGCGATGTGGCTTCTGGCTCAGTCCGCTTTCGTCGATGAAGACGATCGTGCGGCCCTGCTTTTGCGCTTTTTTTTAATGGCGGGCCAGGTCTGTTTCTTCCAGGCGCGGATCGCTTCCTCGTTGCGCTCGCGGGCCTTGCCGACCGGCCGTTGCGGGCTCCAATGCAGCGCCCGCAGTAGCTTCCAGACGTGGCCTTCGTGGTAGCGCACCCCGAAACGGTCGCGGATCAACCGCGCCACCCGCGGACAGCTCCACAGCGGTGTCGGGAAGCCGTGCGCTTCGGGTCCTTCGAGCAGCAGCCCTTCCAGCTCGGCGAGCTGCGCGGCGCTCAGCAACGGCTTGCGGCCGGCGCGACCGGCTTTGGCTAGCCCGGCTCGGCCGTCTTCGCGGTAACGCTGCACCCAGCCGCTGACGCTTTGTTGGGCGGCTTGGACTCTACGCGCCGCCTCAGCTTGGCTCAGTCCTTTTTCCACGACCAGCCGCACCGCCTCGATGCACCGCTTCTCCAGCGCCGCAAAGTCTCGCTTCACGCCTCTTGGAAAACCCATATCCAAAAGACGTCGCTCCATTACAAAAGGTTACCCTATATTATGCGGGACTCAGTAGTTCAATGGGAGAACCGCTGTCTTGTAAACAGCCAATGGGGGTTCGATTCCACCCAGGGGGCTCCAAGTTCGACGCGGAAGGATGGCCGAGTCCGGGAAGGCATTGGCCTGCTACGCCAAGGTGGGGCCGAAAGGCCCTCGGGGGTTCAAATCCTCCTCCTTCCGCCAAGTTTTGAAACAGCAAGTCTCGGGAGAGTTGGCCGAGCGGGAAGGCTCCGGTTTTGAAAACCGGTGACGTGTCGAGACGCACGCGGGGGTTCGATTCCCTCACTCTCCTCCAAACACGACGGAGTGACTTGACTCCTCCAGGCGGGTACCCATTGGCGTATACTCCAGGCTCGGAGGTCCGCTGGCATGAGCACGTTGGAGCGAAGACAATTTCTGAAGAGGTCCGCCGCCCTCGGGATCGGTCTCTCGATCGTTTCCTCTGAGGCATTTGGCGCGGGCTCCGACAGGGACGTGAATCAGGGTTTTGCCGCGCTGCGAAAGCGATTGCGCGGCGTCCACAACTTTTTGACGACGCCCTTCCGGTCTGACTACACGTTGGACACCGAGGGCTTGCGGCAAAATGTAGCTCACCACGCCCGCGGTGACGTCGGCGACATGACGATCGTTGTGGGCGGCGGGCTCGGTGAGTTGTTCACACTCAATGCGGACGAGCAGAAAGCCATGGCCGAGGCCGCTGTCGCCGGCGCACAAGATAAGCTGCCGGTCGTTGTCGGCGCCGGAGGCGGTTACGGAGCGGCGCTTCGCATGGCCCGTAACGCAGAGGACGCCGGGGCGGATGCGATTCTTCTGTTTTCGTCCCCCTACGGCAGCGGGGATGCGGAGGGCGCTTACCGCTACTTCAAAGACATCGCCGACGCTGTGAAGATCGGAGTTATCCTCTACCCCCGCGGGAAGGAAGAGCACTGGGCCGAGACGATCCGCCGGCTCACGGAGACGCCCAATATCATCGGGTTCAAGGACGCCAGCGGAGGGATCGCGGTCGGGGAGTCACTAGGCGCGCTTGTCCCCGATAACTTTCTCTGGATCGCCGAAGGAGAGGAACACGCCGTCAAGGCGTTCCCGGCAGGCGCCAGGGCCTACACGAGCGCTGTCGCCGTTTTCGTTCCGGAACTCTGCCGGCAATTTTGGGAAGCCGGTGTCACCGGGCGTCTTGATGAGATGAACAGCACTCTTCGCGACAAGATCGACCCCGTCGTCGCCTTGCGTCGGGTGAGAACGGGCTACGGAATCAGCGCCATAAAGGTTGGCCTCGAAGCACTGGGGCGCGCGGGCGGACCGGTTCGGCCGCCGGGCACGGTAGTCCTTCCAGAGGACCGAGAGAAAATAGCTGCAATCGCGCGGCGGTATTCGAAGTAGACTCTACGTCCCAGCGCCGAACGAACCCGGGTCCATCGGCTGTCAGCGAACGGCTACGACCGCGACTTGCTCGAACTGATCTTGGATGACCTGGACGGTCGTTCGAGCGGGCGGGTTCCGTGGGAAGTTCCTTTGGAACACTGCGTCCATACGGGCCATGTCACGCTCAACGTCCTTCAAGTAGACGTGGATCTGAACGACGTGGTCCAGGTCCATGCCGGCGAGTTGGAGGGTGTCACGAATCTTCTCGAGTGAATCCTGCATCTGTTCTTCCAGTGTTTCACCCCGGCCGGACTTTCCCGATGTCCACAACGTATCGCCGTCGAGCACTCCACCCCCGGAACTTGTGGCGCTGGTTCCCATGTACTGGGGGATGACGCGGCCTTTCGTTTGAACTTCGCTTGTAGCGACCAGCGCGAACTGCACCCGACTTTCAGGTCCCGGCAAGCGGGAGATACAGAAGCTGGCGCGGCTCGGGGCTGTTCCCAATTCAAAGAACGTCTTCCATATGGAGTTGAGCTTGGGGTAGCTTTCTCGCGTCAGAAAGTAGGGATTGGCGAAGACAACGTGCTCGAAGCTCAAGCCCGCGTCGGCTAAGGTCGAAGCGGCTTTCTCCATGGCGGTCTGGGTCTGCGCCTCGATGGTTTCGGCAAACTTTCCGGTGTCATCGCGGCCGCCCCGGCCGGCCAGATAGAGTCGGTTTCCCGCCCAGACTGCTTGGCTGAGGGGGTTCTTCGTCACCGGCGCTGAACGATCTCGCGGTGTCACGACTCGGATCCGAGATCGGTCCGCGTAAGCAATGCAACTGACCTCGATCCCAGCCCCGGCCGGCAGTCCTGGCATCTCAAGCGTCGTGCGCGCCGGGTAGGAGCCCGCTTCAAAGTAGCCCCCATAGACCTTGTTCATCGTCTGATAGTTGCCCATGTCGGCAAGGTAAACGTGACATGTGACCACGTTGCCATAGTCCATTCCGGCTTCGTTTAGAACGTAGCCCATTCTGTCCATAGCCATTCTCACCTGGGCTTCGACCTCGCTTGGTGGGTCGCCCGTTTTGGGATCCAGATCCGTCTGCCCGGCGATGTAGAGCGTCTCTCCCACCAGCACGCCGGGGCTATAGGGTCCGCCAGGCGGGAACTCACCCGGGTAGACGATTCGGCGCGGAACTTTATGCGCTGAGGCAATCGGTGTGGACTTGGAGGGACCCTCCCCCTCGCAGGCCCAGGGTAGCAGCGGCAACGACGCGACTACAAACAGCCTTG
>JAKZVK010000169.1:0-3402 GCA_047516085.1 Bryobacterales bacterium | reverse complement strand
CGAACTCCATCTGCTCACAAATAATCCGCTGGCGCGAATGAAAATCATGTTCTCTTTATGGCGGAAGATTCGAGAACTGGCCAAAGCTCAAGATTCCGAAAAGGTGAAATTCTGACGGGTTCATATCCATCGTCAAGCGCGACCGGCTGGCGCGCAGACCACGTCGCAGAACGAGTTCCGGCTTCGTGTTGCGGCTGCCACATTTCGGGGTTCGGCGACACCAGCCGGAGGGAACCGGATCGGATCTGGCAGTAGCGAGGCGCGACGATGAGCATTGAGCGGCGCTTCGATGTTTCCCTGATCGCCGCTATGGCACTTCGGGAAAAGCAGATCCAGCAGAACTACCGCCCGATCATCGGCGTTCATAAATGGTTCGCCCGCCGTCCGGGGACCTTGTTTCGCGGTCTGATCCTTGCGGAATTCGGAAATGGCCGCCTGGAGGATATTTTTTTTCGAGTGAACGACTTCCCGGGACGCCGGATCGCCGACCCATTCATCGGCGGTGGAACACCGCTGATCGAGGCAAACCGCGTTGGATGCGACGTGGAAGGCTTTGACATCAACCCGATGTCAGCGTGGATCGTCCGCGAGGAAATCGAACACCTCGACATAGCGGCCTACGAACGGGCCGCCTCCGCGCTCGCCGCTGCGCTCCGCGCCGAGATCGACCTATATTACCGGACCTCTTGTCCGCTTTACGGAGAACTAAGCGTGCCCGTGAAGTCCTTTCTGTGGGTCAAGGTGCTCAATTGCGGAGCCTGCGCGAAGCCTTTCGATCTGTTTCCCGGCTACCTTCTCGCCGAGAACCGGCGGCACCCGAAGAACATCCTTGTCTGTCCGATGTGCGGCGATCTCAACGAAGTCGACGATCGCAAGAACCCGAGGGGTTGTGCCACATGCGGAAGCGCGCTTCACGAAGCCGGACCCGCGCGGCAGGGGTGTTGCGAGTGCCCGCACTGTAGGCACTCCAACGCCTATCCCGGTGAAGCCACGCGACCGCCCACGCACCGCCTTTTCGCCATCGAGTACTACAACCCGGCACGCAAGACAGCGCACAGGGGCCGTTTCTTCAAGAAGCCCGACGCGGAGGACCTAGCGCGCGTGGCCGAGGCGTCCAGACGATGGGGACAACTCTCGCCCCGCTTTGTGCCCGACCAGCACATCCCGCCAGGCGATGAAACCGACCGACTGCTTCGCTGGGGCTATAGCCGCTACCGAGATATGTTCAATCCGCGCCAGCTTCTCGGCCTGGAACTGAGCTGCCGGCTGATTGCAGACACGGAAGATCAGCGCATACGTCATGCGCTCGCGACGAATCTGTCCGACTTGCTGCGTTACCAGAACATGCTGTGCCGCTACGACACGATGGCGCTCAAGTCCCTGGACATCTTCTCCATGCACGGCTTTCCGGTCGGGTTGGTGCAGTGCGAATCCAACTTTATGGGCATCGTCAACGGAGCCAGAGCGAATGTCGGCTCGGGCGGCTGGTCGAACATCGTGGCCAAGTACGTCAAGGCGAAGCGCTATTGCGAGGCGCCATTCGAGGTTCGCCGCATCGGCTCGCGCAACGCCCGCGTGCCGATCGACGGTGAATGGATCGGCGAGAAGCGGGGCGGTGGCGGCCGGAGCGTCTCCATTAAATGCAGGAGGGCGACCGAAAGCGCACTTGCGCCGGCCAGCCTCGATGCCGTGTTCACGGACCCGCCCTATTTCGGCAACGTGCAATACGCCGAGTTGATGGATTTCTGCTATGTCTGGCTGCGGCGTCTTGTCGGGAACGACGCCGAGGGGTTCGACCGTCCGTCCACGCGATCGCCGGACGAGCTGACGGGTAACGTCACGCAAAATCGCGGCCTGGAGCATTTCACCGAAGGGCTCTCCAAGGTCTTTACGCGCATGGCTGATGCCTTGAAACCGGGGGCGCCGTTGGTGTTCACCTACCATCACAACAAGCTCGACGCCTATTGCGCCGTCGGCGTTGCGATCCTGGACGCCGGTCTCGTCTGCTCGGCGTCTCTGCCATGCCCCGGCGAGATGAGTGGCTCGATCCATATTCACGGCACAGCGTCGTCGATCGTCGACACCGTTTTCGTGTGTCGGGCGTCCGGTGAGACGCCGCAGAATTGGCTGTTCGACTCGCCCAAAAGGCTCATAAAGATCGTCAGTGAGGACTCAGCGCACTTGGCGACCACAGGCAGAACGCCTACCCACGGCGACACGCGATGCATCGTTCTCGGTCACCTGACTCGAATCGCGGTATGGGAACTCCGCGGTGCCTGGAACCGTGCCCGCTCCACGGCGGGCAGGATCGCGGCCTTTCGCGACAGGCTGACCAGTTACGGAGACCTCGATCAGCTCGCACGACGGGTATCGCTCCCAGAACCGTCTACGGACTCGCCGGTGTTCTCGCACCGAACGACCGGACCTGAAGAGGAGGCGCCCGGTGCCGTTTCCTTTTAAAGTCGGGTTCGACAAGGTCCAGTCCGATCTCGACGCGTACGTCGATGCCGTGTTCGGGTGCCTCGAGTCCGAGTTTCTGGTCATGCCCAAGGGCGACG
This sequence comes from Bryobacterales bacterium, assembly GCA_047516085.1. Lineage (GTDB taxonomy): Bacteria > Acidobacteriota > Terriglobia > Bryobacterales > UBA6623 > JAKZVK01. The sequence continues at coordinate 844 of JAKZVK010000169.1, read as the reverse complement.
GATTCGTGGAGTTTCCTGTATTCGAGAACGGGTATGAAGCCTTAAAACGTGCCACTGGGAGTTTCCAGCACGTCACGCCGGACACAGTTGCACCGATCGTCTTCGAGACGCCGATTTCACTGATTGTCCTTCGCTGTATGCTGGGGTTCACGCCGCCGGAGTGGGCCTACTACGCCAGCCGCCACACCGGCGTCGATGTGACCCAAGGCGCTGCGCGCACGCTCGACCGAAACATCCGCATGAAGCCCGGGGCAGCCTTGCCGAAAACGGGAGGCGTGACGGAACGGCGCATTCACGCGCTGATCGCCACAGCCTGTCATGCCCTCGAATCCGGTATCCCCGGACGTTCTCCTGGTAACCTCCACAGGCTCGATAAGGCCGACACCATGGCCGGGCTGGTCAGCGTTCGATCATCAGCGGAATTAGGTGTTCCTTACTCTGTTTTGCTTTATGAGCGCCTTCTCGGTCGCCCGTTTGCCGGCCATCGGGATTCCATCAGCGAGCTTATCGGCAACATCGTCGAGAATGCTATTGAGGACGCTCTATCCCGAGCGGGCATCAGCTTTCGCAAGACCAGGCGGGCAGAGCGTCTACCAGGCTTCGACCAGGCACCCGATTTCGTGATCCCAAACGAATTCAACCCCCAAGTCGTGATCGAAGCAAAGCTCACCGAGGACGACGGCACGGCGCGCGATAAGGTGACGCGCGTTCAGCACCTCGGCTCGCTCAGTATGGAAAATCGGCCGTCGGACCAGCCGAAGTTCGAGGTGATCGCCTGTATTGCCGGACGAGGATTCGGCGTGCGGCGCGAGGACATGAAAAAGCTCCTTCTTTCGACCAAAGG
>JAKZVK010000168.1:0-6827 GCA_047516085.1 Bryobacterales bacterium | reverse complement strand
CGTCGAATGCGTGACGTGGATGAACTCGACCTCGAAGCACCCGAGCGAGATCTTCGCCCCGGCCTCGACCCCATGGATGGTGGGCTTTTCAGCCAGTTCGTGCTCGCCGAGGCGGCGTTCGACCAGCGCCTTGGCGAAGCGTGGCGCGAAGACCGGCGGGTTGAGCTGCGAAAGGACGTAGGGGACCGCGCCGATATGGTCCTCGTGACAGTGCGTGAGCACCAAGCCTCGCAGCTTGTCTTGGTTGTCGAGCAGATAGGTGACGTCGGGGACGACGATGTCGACGCCTAACAACTCCACGCCCGGGAACATCATGCCGGCGTCGATAACGATGATGTCGTCCCCGCAACGCAGGGCGAGCATGTTCATCCCGAATTCGCCGAGCCCGCCGAGCGGGATAACTTGCAGCTTGTGATCGGACAGTGTGGGGGGGACCTCTACTCAGAAGCGTATCATAGGGCTGTTTCAGGCCTCCGTTGCCGGAAACGGTCTACCAGAGACCGCCTGCTCTTTCGCCCGCCTCCTTGACGACCGCTGCTTTCGCCGCCCTCAGCCGGCGATCACCAACTCCTCTTCACGGCAGCCACCCAATTCGGCTAGGCTGTAGGCGAGCATCCGTTCACAAGTGTTAACTGCCGCCGCTGAGGCTGGCCGGCCAGACCTGGGCCGGGGGGCTCGTTGGCGATTGCAGACAGGAAGGTAGCAACGTGAAAGTAGCGTGTTTGATCCAGCGGTCCGTGGTTTCCCTTGTCATAGCTCTGCTCTTCTCGGGGGTCGCCGCAGCCGAGCAGTCGATTGCCCGCCAATGGAACGAGGAGTTGCTCGATGCAATCCGCATCGACTTCGCCCGGCCAACCGTGCACGCGCGCAACTTGTTCCACGTTTCGGCAGCCGTGTGGGACGCCTGGGCCGCCTACGACAGGGTCGCCGGTACCTACCTCCATCACGAGAGGGCCTGGCAATCGACAAGCGACCCCGGCGACGTGCGGCTAGCCCGGGCGGAAACTATCAGCTACGCCGCTTACCGCATCCTCTCGTCAAGATTCGCGACCTCGCCGGGCGCCGACCGGTCGCTGCCCACGTTTGACGCCAAGATGGACGAGCTGGGTTACGACCGCGGCTTCACCTCCACGCTCGGAGATTCGCCGGCAGCGCTAGGCAACCGCATCGCGCAGACCGTCCTTGAGTTCGGTGCGAAGGACAACGCCAACGAGGCGGGCGGCTACGCCAACCTCCACTACGAGCCCATCAATCCACCCCTGTTGCCCGCCCTTCCGGGCAACCCGGATATTGTCGACCCCAACCGCTGGCAGCCCCTGGTGCTGGACTTCTTCGTCGACCAGGCGGGCAACCCGTTCTTCGACGGCGTTCCCGAGTTTCTTAGTCCGGAGTGGGGACAGGTCGACCCGTTCGCGCTCAGCCCCTCGGACCTAACCGTCTACCGCCGCGATGGTTTCGACTACTGGGTCTATCACGATCCGGGGCCGCCGCCCATGCTCGACGGCCCTGAGGAGGAGTACTACAAGTGGGGCTTCGAGATGGTTCTCGTCTGGTCGAGCCATCTGGATCCTGAGGACGGCGTGATGATCGATATCTCTCCCGGCACCATCGGCAACTCACCCCTGCCGGACCCCGCCGACTACGCAGCCTACTATGACTTTTTCAACGGCGGCGACTCGGGCAGGGGACACCCGGCCAACCCCGTCACGGGCAAGGCCTACGAACCCCAACTCGTCCCGCGTGGTGACTACGCTCGCGTTCTGGCCGAGTTCTGGGCTGACGGACCGGATTCTGAGACGCCGCCCGGGCACTGGTTCACCATCGCCAACTACGTCTCCGATCATCCGCTGACCGTGAAGCGCATAGGTGGTAGAGGGCCCACGCTCGACGACCTGGAGTGGGACGTGAAGGTCTACCTCACCCTGGGGGGCGCGATGCATGACTGCGCCATCGCCGCCTGGGGGGCCAAAGGCTGGTACGACTACGTGCGACCGGTCTCCGCGACCCGCTACATGGGTGACCTCGGGCAGGCAACGTGCTTCTTCTGTGAGTTCCAACCCTCTTACCATTCCAACGGCCTGCGGCTCTACCCGGACTACATCGAGGTCGTTACCGAGGAATCCGCGGGTGCAGCGGGACGTCACTCGAACTTGGATCCCGGGGACGCAGGCAAGATGGCGGCGCTCGCCTGGAGGGGGCCCGACTTCATCGACCGGCCTGAGTCGGATGTCGCGGGGGTGGGCTGGATTCTCGCCGAAAACTGGTGGCCCTACCAGCGGCCGAGCTTCGTGACGCCGCCGTTTTCCGGCTACGTCTCCGGGCACAGCACCTACAGCCGCGCCGCCGCGGAAGTCCTGACGTTGCTGACCGGCTCGCAATTCTTTCCCGGTGGGATCGGGGAGTTCTTCTGCCCCCAGAACGAGTTTCTCGTGTTTGAAGACGGTCCCAGCATTGACGTCACGCTGCAATGGGCCACCTATCAGGATGCCTCTGACCAGACCTCTCTGTCGCGCATCTGGGGCGGCATTCACCCGCCGGCCGACGATCTTCCTGGCAGGGTGATCGGTGACCGCATCGGCAAGGACGCCGTCGCGCTAGCGCAAACCTACTTCGGGCCGCCCTGGCCGCTCAACCCGAGGCGCCGAACCGGCAACAGCGCTCCCCGCAACTAGCCCGCGCTGAGAATGGCAGGTGAGAACGAGCTAAAGTAGAACCGCGAGGCGACACCCACAAGGTTACGATCCTCAGCCAAAACGACGAACCCGCCCACCAATGATGCCCCGTGTTCACTTGGTGGCGTCGCTTCTGAAACACTGGTTACTTGGCACGCATCAAGGAGCAGTAAGCCGGCAGCATCTGGACTACTACTTCGATGAATTCACCTTCCGGTTCAACCGCCGCCGCTCACGGGCACGCGGCTTGCTGTTTTACCGCCTGCTGCGGAACGCCGTGCGGGTCGATCCGGTGCCGTACAGCCGGCTCGTGGGAGGAAAATCGGGGCAGAGCATAACATGTAGCATGTGGCCCGAGCAAGTGGATACGCCCATTCAGGCCAAGTCGATCTTCTTCAACCGGATCTTCTCATCTTCGAACACGCCCAGCCCCATGTTGCCGGCCAGCTCGATGTGCTCGACCTGGCAGTTGAGCCAGTTGCTGTCTTCGTCGGGTTTGAGTAACGCGATCGAGGGAACGCCGACTTCAGCGCGTTTCTCGTCAATCACGCGCCAGCCCGTCTTGTCGAGGGCGACGGGATCGGTGGCGAAGTACATTGTGTTGTGAGCCCAGGTGTACTTGCCGACAGTGCCGCCCGGTCCGCCGTGGTAGGCGCCCTTCACCCCGTCGAGGATGTGGAGCACGACCTTCTCGCGGATGATCGGCAGATCGACCACTGCCGGAATGAAGATGCCGCAAGCGTTAGCGGTCGTTGACGCGTGGCTACGGTTGACGTTGTTAACGAAGCCGTGCGACATGTTCTTGAGCGCCAGTGTGACCCCCGACGATTGATGGTGCTTGAGGACGCACAGGTTGATCACCTTGTTGACCGCCTGGGACAACCACTTGCAGACGTACGAGCGCCGAATGTGGGGGTCGTCGACTTGGTACTCCTCGCGATACTCGGGATGGACAAGCGGCATCTCCATGTAGACGTCACGGTCATATCCGTCCATGTCGAGTTGGATGTTGTGGTACGTCTTGCTGCCGTTCATCCAGCGGACGCCTTCGGGCACCCACTGCGCGAACCCGGCGCCGTCGAACGAAGCTTTGGTGCGTTCATACAGGACGATATCGCGATTCGGGATGCCGACGCCGTTCAGGCCACCAATGAGCGTACGAACGACGGAGGCATCGGAGATGACGTACGGCCTGCCGACGCCGTTGACCTTGATGCCCACGACGTCGCCCGGCTCGAAAAATTGGCGCAGCGACTCGACTAGGCTCCCGGCGTGCGTCAACTCGGTGAGGCCGCGCTCGATCATCCGGCCGACGGTCTCGGGCTGGTATTCGTCGTTGATGATGGCGGCAGGGTGGCGTACTGCGACGACTCGCCCCGCATAGGGCCCCGGTATCCCGGGCCGGCGATCAGCCGTTGTCGCGCTCGTGCGCTCTCGAGCCGTTTGCTGACAGGCCGCCGTCGCCGCTGCAAGAGACGCGGCCAAGAACTCTCTGCGATCGAAGGTCATGGATCTCACTCCTGCCAGAAAACGGTACGCCCACCAACAACAAGACGGGGCCCGCCGGCGGTTACTTCGCCGCCACGACGGTGATCTCGATTCTCGCTTTGCCGACCAAGCTCGCGACCGCGACGGTCGTGCGCACGGGGCGGTCCGACTTGAAGTGCGACGTGTAGACGGCGTTCATTCGTTTGAACATCGCGATGTCGGTCAGGTAGACCTTGGCGTCAACGACATCGGAGAAGTCGTAGCCGGCGTCTTTGAGAATCATGCCGATGCGCTTGAAGGTCGCATGCACCTCGTCCTCGTACTTCTGCGCGTATTCGCCGGTTGCGAGGTCGCCGCCGGTCTGGCCGGCAACGTAGAGCACGTTCCCCACCTGGACGCCGGGGCTGAACGGCATGTTCGGGCGATGCTTCTTGAACTCGGGCGGATAGATAATTTTCTTTTCCGCGCTGACGATACCCGGAGCAGCGAGAAGCAGAGAAGCCAGGATGAAGCTAAAGCCAAATCGTTTCATGTTGGGTGATTCCTCCAGAACAGATAAGGGCTGGGCCGTGGGCGGCACCACTTGGCCAACTCTACGGCCGTGAGTGAACCCCCACATCTTAACCCAGGGCCGGGGCCCGGGGGCTTACCCCAGGAGACCGAATGAGTTGGTGGCAGCCCTTCGCTAGCCTAGAGGCCGTCGAGCAGCGTCAGGGTTCGTGCCGGACCGCTCCCTTGCGGTCACGGCTCGGTTGGCTAGATCTCGGCGGTCAGCTTTGTCGGGTTCCAGCCGATACGTTTGCCGTGCCGCAGCGAAAGGTTGCCCAACTGCAGGATCAGCGCCGCCTGGAAGCCTACCTCGATGGGAGCCGATGGCTCTTTGCGTGAACGAACCGCGTCGATGAAGTTGTTGACGTGATCGGTCGTGGCCTGGCTAAACCCGCCGGCTTGGTTTTCATCGATGCTGGGCTTCAACGGCTCCTCTCGGCGGTACACCTTCAAAAACTCGCGGCCCAGGTCCATCCGCGCGAGGTCACCGTCGTATGCGTTGAGTTGGTCCTCCTTGCCGGGGTAGCGCATCGCGGCATAGTTGATGGTGAAGACCGCCAGGAAGTCCTCGGGATATTCGGCCGCGACAACGACCGACTCGGGTGTGTCGGCCCCGGGCTTGTGTATCCTGCCGGCCGACGCGTTGACGGCGGTGGGGTAACCCGCGTCCATGATCATGTGGATGGAGTCGAAGATGTGCGCGCCCTGGTCGATCACGATGCCCCCGGCGTAGTCGGACCGCGTCCGCCAGTCGAAGAAAATGGCAGGATCTTTCGGCACGCGGGTCTTTGCCGGCCCCTGCCACTGCTCCCAGTCAAGCGGCCCTTCAAACTCACGCTTGCGCGGCGCGAGCCCGGTGTTGAGCCAGTAGGTGCGGACCATTCGTACGGCGCCGAGCATGCCCCGCCGGCGCAGGTCGCGGCCTTGCCGGTAGAGGCCATAGCTGCGGCGCTGCATGCCGACCTGGACGATGCGATCCGATGCGCGAACCGCCCGCACCATCTCCGCGCCCTCTTCCGGCGTGTGGCACAGGGGCTTCTCGATGTAGACGTCCTTGCCCGCGGCGATCGCATCGAGCAGCATGCGATGGTGCCAGTGCTCGGGGCTGGCGATGATAACGGCGTCGATTTCCTTGTCGTCGAGCAACTGTTTGTAGTTGCGATAGGCCCTGGCGCCGCCGCCCGCGTCGGAAAGGCCTTGCTCGAGATTCGGTTCGTACACGTCGCAAACGCCGGCGATCGTGACGTCCGCATGCCTCGTGAAGCGGCGCATCACGGTCCGTCCGCGGCCACCGCTACCGATTAGGCCGACGTGTAATCGTTCGCCCGGGCTGGCCGCCAAAGCGGCGCCGCTACCTGCCATCAAAAAAAGCCGTCGCTTCACAGGGTCTAGCCTCCTCTTTGCCTCGTCTGGCAAGGGCCCGGCCTCGGCGGCCAAGCGTAGGGAATTGTACCACCCGGCCACGGGAAGCACTCGGTAGATCGTATCTCAGTTTCAACTTCACCCGTTCCATATGCTTGCCGCTGCGCCGAAGCAGCCGCCCTAAGACGCCTTCAGGAGGCTTCCGCGCGAAGCGCGTTGTAGGCCGGTTGTTTACGGCCGGTTCGGCAGTCGCAGCTGTCTATGCTGAGGGCGTTTTGAACATCCTTCCCCGGCCGGCGTCAGCCACATCGCGGCCCCCATCAGGACAACGAAAGATTCGCTCGATCAGCTCGATCAGACCGCGGCGTCCTCCGGGACTTCTGCTGCAACCCAAACCGAGACACTACCCTGATTGCACCCTTGCTTCATGGTTTGTTACCCTGGGCTACTCAGGCGGGTTTTCGTGGCCCTCTGATTGCGGGCGGGCTGTCATAGCCGCCTCGGCAAGTGTGTGGGTTTTCCGGCTCCATTGCGGTGGAGCCAGGACTCCCCACAGTAGTCGAGCCGCTGTTTCGTGGCGCTCAACTCTCGTAGTCGCCGGCGATGCGAACAGCTTCTTGTGGAGAAAAAGGAGATTGAGATGGCAGCGATGAAAAAGATTTCGCTCGTGCTGGCGGTGGTGGTGCTGGCGCTGGCGAACGTGGGCGTGGCGAACGCCCAATTTATTGACTTTGCGGTGCAGCCGCTGGGACGCAT
>JAKZVK010000167.1:0-3894 GCA_047516085.1 Bryobacterales bacterium | reverse complement strand
CAAGAAACAAGTCATCGATCGATTGGACGAACTGCCCGCTCACGATCAGCCACACGCCGAGCGCGAGCCCGATGACACCAAAGAGGATGCAAAAAAGATAGCCGCTGATCGTGTCCCACATTCCGACGTTGTCTCCTGCGTGCATTCAGACGTTTTTCCCTTGCCCGGTAGAATGGCCTGATCGTTGAAGGCCTGAGCGCCCTGAGTTAGATCGACAAAACCAAGATCTCCCGTTATTGTGGATGAAGAGGCGCGCCGGCCGCAATCGCCGCGCTGGAGGCGGCTGGGCGAAGGGCCCGCCCCCGAACGGGCGTGACCTCGATCCCATCAAAACTTGCCTTCCTCATCATCCACGTTCCAGATCGAAATCTATCGGGATCCGTGCGACGGCTCCACCGCGCTCGGGACGCGCCGAATCTTCTGTCGTGCGACCCCACAAGACTTGGCGCCGGGGTGGCAACAGCCAAAAATTCCTGCGATGGTAAGGAGTCGACCGGCGGCCCGCCATCACCGCTGTTGCACCCATGGGAATGCCTGAAACCGCCGAATACGGCTTCTGGAAGTCGCCGATCACCTCCGACGTGGTCGCGGGGGAGGCGATTCGGCTGGCGCCGCCGACGCTCTCCGGCGGGCTCGTCTACTGGAGCGAAGGGCGGCCCACCGAGCGCGGCCGATCGGTCATCGTTCGCCGAGAGGCCGATGGCACGCTCCACGACCTCAACCCGCCGCCCTTCAACGCCCGTACGCGTGTCCACGAGTACGGCGGCGGCTCCTATGTCATCGACGGCGGGACGGTCTACTTCTCCAACGACACCGACCAGCGGCTTTACCAGTTGGAAGCCGACCACACGCCCGCTGCGATCACCCCAGCAGGTGCTTGGCGTTACGCCGACAGTGTGGTCGACCGTGCACGCGGACGGCTGATCTGCGTCCGTGAAGATCACACGCCAACCGATCGTGAAGCCGTCAACACGCTCGTGTCCGTGGGCCTCGACGGCCGGACCGGCGTCGAAGTGCTTGCATTCGGCAATAACTTCTATTCGAACCCGCGCCTCAGTCCCGACGGCTCGCGCCTGGCCTGGCTCGCCTGGAACCATCCCAACATGCCGTGGGACGGCACCGAGCTCTGGCTCGCGGATCTGGACGCCGACGGCTTGCCCCGCGAACCTCAACTCGTGGCCGGAGGGCTGGCGGAGTCCGTCTTCCAACCCGAGTGGTCACCGGATGGCGACTTGTACTTCGTATCGGACCGTAACGGCTGGTGGAACCTCTATCGAGCCCACGGCGGTGCGGTGGAACCCGTCGTCGAGATGGAGGCCGAGTTCGGAGTCCCTCAGTGGATCTTCGGACAGTCGACCTACGCCTTCGAATCCGCCAGCCGCATCGTCTGCGCCTACCACCGCGCGGACGGTTGGCGGCTGGCGACGATCGACCTGCCCGCAGCCAAGCTCACCGACATCGACACGCCGTACACCGAGATCGCGGGCGTCGAAGCCGCGGCCGGGCGGGCGGTCTTTCGCGGCGTGTCGCCGACCCAACCGGACTCGATCGTTGACCTTGACCTGTCGAGCGGCGCATACGAAATCCACCGGCGCGCGTTTAAGGTCAGCGAGGAAACCACGCGTTACTTCTCGATCTCCGAACCGATCGAGTTCCCAACCGAAGACGGCCAAACCGCACACGCGTTCCTCTACGCGCCGAGCAATCCCGACTACCAGCCGCCCGACGACGAGTTGCCGCCGTTGATGGTCGTCAGCCATGGCGGCCCGACGGGTTCGACCTTGAGCACACTCTCGCTCTCGGTTCAATACTGGACCAGCCGGGGCTTCGCCATTCTCGACGTCAACTACGGGGGTAGCACCGGCTACGGCCGCGCTTACCGTGAACGCCTACGCGAGAAGTGGGGCATTGTCGACGTCGATGACTGCGTCAACGGCGCGAAGTACATGGTCCAGCAAGGCCGAGCCGACGGCGATCGGCTCATCATTCGCGGCGGAAGCGCCGGGGGCTACACGACACTGGCCGCGTTGGCTTTCCGCGACGTTTTCCGCGCCGGCGCGAGCTACTACGGCATCAGCGACCTCGAAGCAATGGCCAAGGAGACGCACAAGTTCGAGTCGCGCTATCTCGATTCGATGATCGGCCCCTACCCCGAGAGGCGCGACGTCTATCTCGAGCGGTCGCCGCTGCACTATGTCGATCAGCTCTCGGCGCCGGTCATTTTCTTGCAAGGCGGCGAGGACTTGGTCGTCCCGCCGAACCAAGCCGAGATGATGCTCGACGCCTTGCGCAAGAAGGGCATCCCGTCGGCCTACCTGCTCTTCGACGGCGAGCAGCACGGCCTCCGCCAAGCGGCGAACATCAAGCGCGCGCTCGACGCCGAGCTGTATTTCTACGCGACGATGTTGCTCAGGAAGGGCCTGCGCTTCTAGCTTAGGCCTCGCAGCCGCCCGGAAGTCCGGGACGCGCTTCGGGTTCTTCACCGCGCCCGCTCCGCCGCCCAACACATGCCGCGACCGTCTCTCTGCGTAATCGTCCAACGGCGGCAAGCGTCTTCGTTCGCAAACCAGACTATCGCCGACTACCAGGTCCTTCACGTCGCCGACGAGCAAGCGGCCCTAGGCCAATCCTCTGCCGAATGCTTCCTGTGGTACACCGGCGACCGCCCGCTGCACGATCACGCCTTCGAGGAATGCATCTGGGCTCTGCGAGACGCCGAGTGGGTGACGTGGGCGGACACGGGCCAGGCCCCGCCCCCCTCACTGCGGCAATGCGCGGGCCCGCTCGGCGTCACCCGGCAAACCCTCGAGACGCCCGAGACACAGCGAACCGGCCACGTCCGGCGGCTCCCGTGGCGTTGCCGCTTGGACATCGCAGCCCCCGCGGCCGGCGCCACCCCGGGCCCGACGCCGCACGCCCTCTATCCGCCCGGCGGCGAACCTGAACCCTCCACCGTCGACGACGGCCGTGGACGGGGCCCTGCCGCCGCCTTCTTCCGCGTGCTCCAACATCTCGAGAACGCCGAACTGCTCTCGCTACGCGCCTGGGTTGAGCACCCTGCCCGCTCCGTCTCACGCCTCATCCCGTTGCGGCTCAAGGAACACGTCAACCGTTGGGCGGGGCGGCCTGTTTTCGACCTGAGTTTCTATCTGCGATTCAAGCCCCAATCGGTGTTGATCGACGGAAGCCTGGTCGAACATGTCCGCTACCGGCCCCGCGATCGAACCGGTTCACGCCGCCGCATCGCGCTCTGCACTCCGCACTTGGGCATCGGAGGCGCGGAGACCGTCCTCTTGGAGTTTGCGCGGCAGATCGATCGCGACTGCAACGAAATCTTCCTCCTCGCGACGCATTCGGGTGATACGCGCCTGCTGGAGGAATGGCGCACCGCCGTCGACCACATCTACGATCTGGGCCAACTTCTCCCCACTGAGCAAACTGTCTCGGCGATCTACTCGATGGCGATCAACTGGAGCTGGGACGATCTCGTCATCCAGAACACCTTGCCAGCCTACAGTTGCCTACCCGCTTTGAAGCAAGACCGGCCAAGCTTGCGCGTCATCGACATCCTCCACAACATCGACGAGGAGTGGGACTTTTTCTCCGCGACGCTCAACGTGGCCGACGCGGTCGACCGCCGGGTTGTGATCGGCGAGGCCGGCCGCCGCTGGCTCATCGAGATGGAGATCCCCGAGGACAGAATCCGCCTCATCCGCAACGGCGTCGACCTCGACCGATGGAACCCCGGTCGCCCGCGCCGACGAGACCTCCGTAAACGGATTGGCGTCTCGCCGCAGACCAAGCTCATTCTCTTCGCGGGCCGCCTGATTCCACGCAAGCGCCCTTTGCTGCTCGTCGAGGTCGATCGTCGCTTGCAGGCAGCGCAGACGGCGA
>JAKZVK010000166.1:0-4934 GCA_047516085.1 Bryobacterales bacterium | reverse complement strand
CCTAGAGCGGTTTCACAGATGACGTAAACCGCATCCGAAGATGCTTTCGCTATAAGCTAGCGCGTCGATGCTAGGCAGCCCCAAGAGTTGTCTATTCTATTCCTGAAAATGCTCTAGTGTGCCCAGCATGGGCTGTTTACTTGTGAGTTGGCCGACCGCAACTTGTTGGGCTACGAGTTGTGGCGTCTGGCGCGTCAGAGGGGAGCCGATTTGCTGTGGCGAGCGCGCAAGTCGGTGCGTCTGCCGTGCCGGGAGCGATTTCCCGACGGCTCCTACCGTAGCGAGTTACGCGCTCCCCGCTGCGGCGGGAAAACCCTCGGCGAGCCGCTGGCCGTGCGTGTGATCGAATACGAATTGCAAGGCGCCGAGGCCCCCGAGACACGCTACCGGCTGGTCACGTCGATCCTCGATCCGGAGCAAGCGCCGGCTGAGGAACTGGCGGCGTTGTATCCCCAGAGGTGGGAGGTCGAATCGACGATCGGCGAGATCAAGACGGATCTGGGCGGCTCGGCGAACGTGGTCTTACGGAGCAAGAAGCCGGCTTTGGTACGACAAGAATTCTACGGGTTTCTGTTGGCGCACTTTGTGATCCGGCGGCTGATGTGGGACGCGGGCGCCGCGTCCCAGCAAGATGTGGATCGGCTGTCGTTCGTGCACGCGGTACGAATCGTGCGGCGGAAGATTTCCTCGCCGGGCGCGATTTCCCCCACAGAACCAAACCGCTTACGATGAGAGGACGCTGAGCGAGATACTCGAGGAACGGGTGGTGTCGAGTCGCGGACGCACGGTACGGCGAGGCGTACGCCGGCAGCAAAGCTGTTTCTCGGTCCGACGCCGCGGGGTCCCAACGAACCGCCGGTCCACTGCCGTCGTCTCTATTATTAAGTGAACAGTATTAGCCGTCAGGCGGCTTCCGCGCGAAGCGCGGTGTAGGCCGGTCGTTTACGGCCGGTTCAGCGTGGCCCTTCGTTCCTGCCCAGGGCGCTTCAGCGTCCTTCCCACACACCGGCTTGAGCCACCGTGGATGGCTGATCCGGTGTCCGTGAGACCGTCATGGCTGAAACTGAGCCACGACTCGGCCGTTGTATCGGAGCCCCGGCTCGGCTACCCTACGCATACGGGAATGACCGAAACGGAAACACTGGAAAGAATCTCCGCTAGCGAGTTGGACGATGTGCTGCAGCGCGCCCGGGACCAGGGCTGGACCTCGCTCGCGCTGGTTTCGCCGGATGTCGCGGCCGCTCACGACTACTTACGGCAGCTAGAGCTACCGGCGGGCCGCACGTACATTGTTGACGGCTTGCCGCAGAGTACTGTACGGTTCATCTCGAAGTTGAGACAGCTCTCGTCCCTCGCCTTGGTTGATTTGCAAATCGGCGCCGACGGGGCGCGGGCGCGGGCGCTGGCCTCCCTCACCGCGCTCACCTCGCTCCACCTCTCCAACAACCAAATCGGCGACGACGGGGCGCGGGCGCTGGCCTCCCTCACCGCGCTCACCTCGCTCCACCTCTCCTACAACCAAATCGGCGACGACGGGGCGCGGGCGCTGGCCTCCCTCACCGGCCTCACCTCGCTCACCCTCAACTCCAACCAAATCGGCGACGACGGGGCGCGGGCGCTGCTGGAAACCTGGAGCGATCGGCCCTCCGCGGGGAATCTTTCTTATCTCGACCTGAGGAGGAACGGCGACCTCAGCTCACTGCTGCCGGGCGAGGCCCTCGACACAACCGATGCCCAGGCGATCCTCGCGGCCTATCGCCGCTATCGCGCCGAAAAAGAAACCCTCCAACCCCTCAATGAAGCCAAGCTACTGCTCGTGGGCAACGAGGGTGCCGGGAAAACATCGCTGGTACGCTACCTCGTCGACAACCTGCCTCGCCGCGACAGCGAAGATCCCACTCGCGGCACTGCGATCCGTGAAAAGATCGACACCGAGAGCTGGCTGGCCGACCAATCCGGAGGCATCACCCTGAATGTCTGGGACTTTGGCGGTCAGGTCATCATGCGCGGCACGCACCAATACTTCCTGACTCGGCGCAGTCTCTACCTGCTGGTGCTCGATGCCCGCTTTGAGGACGATCTCTCTATCTACGACTGGCTGCGAATCATCCGCAACCGCGCTGACGACTCGCCAGTTATCGTCGTCATCAACAAGTGCGACGGCGACCGCCGCGGCCCGCGGCTCCCTGAGGAACGCATCAAGAAAGAGCTGGGTGTGGTCGAATTCATTCGCACTTCTTGCGACAAGGGAGAGGAAGCCGCCGCGACCATCCAAGCCCTGCGCGAGCTGATCACGCAGACGCTCGCCACACACGATGGACTCAAACACATCCACGATCCGTTCCCTCGGCCCTACCTGCGCGTGAAGGAAGCCGTTGCTGCACTAGCGAAGAAGGAGACCCTGCTCGACCGCGCCAAGTTCGAACAAGTCTGCGCTCAAGGGGGCGAAGACGAATCCGTCAGCGACCCTGCCGAGCAACGCTTGCTGCTGGGAACGCTTCACGATCTCGGCGTCGTCGTCGCCCACGGCTTTGACCGCGACGCTCCCGCCGTGCGCCGCGAAGTCACCCTGCTCGACCCGAACTGGCTGACCGGCGCAGTCTACAAGATCCTTACCAGCGCCCAACTCGTCAAACAAAACGGCGAGCTGCCCCGCGAGCAACTCAGCGAGCTGCTCGATGACCCTGAATCCTACCCGGAGGAACGCCACGAATTCATCCTCGACATGATGCAAGACCCCGACATCGGTCTCTGCTTCAAACTCCCCGGTATCGACCCGCCCCGCTACCTGGTTCCCGAAGGCCTGCCCAACGAAAGCCCTTACTACGCAGACCTCTGGGACGACTCGCTACGCTTCCGTTACAGCTACGAGCTGCTTCCGCGCAACTTGATCCCCCGTTTCATCGTCGAATCGCACCGCGAAGCCGTTGAACAATCGACACGCTGGCTGACCGGAGTCGTGCTCAAAGCCTCCGGGTGCGGCATCATCGTCGAAGCCGATCTGGATCAAAAACAGATCGACATCCGTGTGAAAGGGCCGGAGAAGCTCCGCCGGCCCGCGCTGCACGTGGCTCTCACTCATCTGCGGCACGTCCACACACTGAACCGCGACCTGGGCCAAGAAGCCCGCGTGCCGCTGCCCGACAACCCGGATGTCTCGGTCGCCTACGACCACCTTCTCGCGCTCGAAAGCGACCCAGAAGCCGGCTCCGACTACCGCTTTCGTCCCGAGGGCGCCGGGCGTTTCTACACCGTATCCGAGCTACTGGAAGGCGTCCGCCACGAGTCCCGGCACAGCCCTGGCGCGAAGGAGACAACCAACGTGACGAACATCACCGTCATCATCGGCAACGGCGTCGAATTCCACGGCGACTTCGCCGTCGGGAAGAAGATTCAAGACAGCTTCAACAAAAGCCAGGCATCTTCGTCAAGCGAGGCGGTTAAGGGTCTGCTCGGCCAACTCGCTGAGGAAGTCGCCAAAGTCGCGGAGCAGCTCCCCGAAGACAACGCCACCGACCTGGCCGACGACCTGGAGTCTTTCACGAAGGAAGCGATCAAACCCCAACCGAAACCCAGCCGCTGGGAGTCTGTCGCCACACGGATCGGCGAAGCCGCGCAAACCGCCGGCCAAGTTGGCAAGACCGCGATGACCCTGTTAGAGAAGCTGGGACCGCTGCTCGGGCCATAGAAGGAGCATGAAACGAGGCCCAACCCAACCGTCATCACGGATTTTTAAAAACAATTTCCCCAAGCTTTTCAACCACTTACGTCTCCAACCACCCCGCCGGCCGCAACATCGGTTCGTATACTGAGGCCGAGGAAACATTGGCGGCGATCTCACCAGCATTCGCAAGGGCGGACCGTGTTCGGATGGCACACTGTGCGGGCGCAACAGATTTACATCACAGCGCCAGCCGCGATACCGAACCCCGCAGGGGTGACTCAAATAACAGCCCTGGACATCACAGCGGCGGCCGCGATAGTGAACCCCGCAGGGGTGATTCAAATAACAGCCCTGGGCGTGAGCCCAGGGATTCAGACCCCTGCCAACATCTCCTGAGCCCTGCAAGGGCGGCACAATCAACCTTGCCGTGGACACCGAGGCGGCACAGCCACCCAGCGTCCCCCCACCCAACCCGTCAGCACCGAGACGCGTGGCCAACCATGAGCAAAGAACTTTCAGGGGCCCCTATAGAAAGCGGGCAAAAGTGGACAAAAGCGGACATTTTAGGACATTCCGCCGCCGCCGAACAAGCAAGACGAAGCCGATTCTCCATGACCATCATGCGAGCAAGAGCCTGCAACCCTACTGCGTCCCCGCCGGCGCCCCGCGCCCGGTTCAGTCGGTTAGAACGAACCGCCCAACCGCCGAGGAGCCTGTTAAGTGCCGGTTGTATAATGGCTTACACCCCATCCAAACAACCGAGGAACCCATGAGCTACCAAAAGAAATGCCCGGTCGACGGGCCGGGCGTCTATCCCATCGTCAAGCGTGGTGACGATCTCAAGCACCTCTCGTTTCAACTGATCGAGTTGGGCGGCTCGCTCAACGAAGTCACGATCGAGAGCGGCGAGGAAGAGCTGGCGGTGGACTTCTATTCGGGGCCGGTGCGGGTCGAAATCAACTCACCGGCCGGCAACCTGACGGCCGAGACGCCGCCACGCAAGTCCATCCGCGAGCCCGGCGGCATGCTCTACGTCCCCTCGGACGCAACCCTCAAGCTCACCTTGCTCGACGGCTCGGCCCGCGTCAGCGTCGCCGGAGCGCTCGGCAAACCAGGTGTCGCGCCACAAATGATCTCGCGGGACGAGGTCGACACCAAACCGGTGGGCCGCGAGAACTGGCATCGCACCTTGCATACCTACATCGCGAACAACATCGACGCACGCCACCTGATCGCGGGCGAGACGGTGAACGATCCGGGAAGCTGGTCG
>JAKZVK010000165.1:0-18046 GCA_047516085.1 Bryobacterales bacterium | reverse complement strand
GCCGTGAACACCTGGACTATTACCTGGATGAGTATACGTTTCGATTCAATCGACGACGCTCTCGTCACCGGGGAAAGCTCTTCTACCGGCTTGTACAACAGGCCGCGACCGTTGGGCCCACGACCTATTCAGAGATGGTCTAACACCTACGCGGCAGGCGGACCGGCCAACCACAAGATGTGGGGTAGTCGGGAGTGAAGTGCATACCCCAGCGGTCTCTTTGTCATCGTCGAGCGCGGAATCGGCCTAGGCGTATTTCTTGACGGCAAGCCGGTGGACGGCTGGCGCGGTACGGTCGGCGAACTCGGGCACTGCATCGTTGAGCCTGACGCAGATGATTTGTGCGGCTGTGGGCGAAGAGGTTGCGTCGAATCCATAGCGTCGAGCGTCAACATCGTTCGGCAGTACCGCGAACGGGCCGGCGAGGCCGGCGCCGGCTGCCGGCGAGTCACGGATGTGTTCGAGCAAGCTCGGCGCGGCGACGAAATCGCCAAGGCGGTGCTCGACCGAGCCGGGAAAGCGTTGGGCCGCGCGCTCTCGTATGCCATTCAGTTCCTGAACCCCGAAATTGTTATCTTGGGGGGCGACATCATTGCGGGCGAAGACGTGCTGCTGCCCATCGTCAAAGAAGAGATCATTCGTTGCACATTGCCGGAAGTCCTGAGTGGCGTTAAGATCACCCTCAGCAGCTTGGGCCTTGACATACGACTCCGTGGCGCTGTGTCGATGGCGTTCCGCACGAGTCTACGGAACCCCGATCTGTTGGAGAAGATGTGCGCACCGGTCCTGACGGGACAGCAACCAAGCGGGCCTCAAGGGCCTTACCGCCGCGCGGACGAGGAATCGCTTCTGGCAACACAGCCCGTCGATCGCGGCTAACTGCGCTGGGGATCAAGCTCGTTCCCATTTGGAATCCCCAAATTCAGCTCGCGCGCCTCCTTCGTGTTGGGTCTTGGGCGTTGCCGGGTGTTCTCCTCGCAAGCATCCTGGTGCAAGCGGCGATCGCCGCTGACGAGAAACCACCGCTTTACACAGCCGGCCGCGACGCGGGCTACGTATCACCTGCGATATGCGCCTCCTGTCACCAAGACATAGCGGCTCGGTTTGGGCGGACGGGCATGGGGCGCTCCTTTTTCAAACTGACGCCGGGGAGCGCCGTCGCCGACTTCAGCGGGCAACAGCCGTTCTATCACGCAGCGTCACGACGCTATTACCTGGCCTACGAGAAGGACGGCCGCTACTTCATCCGACGCTACCAGGAAGGACCGGACGGTGAACACCTCAACGTGCTGGAGAAGGAGATCCACTACGTGGTGGGCTCCGGCAATCACGCCCGTGGGTACATCCACCGTACAGCGAAGAATCGGTTACTCCAGCTCCCTCTTACCTGGTACTCAGAAAGCGGTGGTTTTTGGGAGATGGCGCCCGGGTACGACCAGCCGAGGCATCCGGACTTTCGCCGCGAAGTCGACTACGAATGCATGAGTTGTCACAACGGCTACCCGGACGTCCCCGTCGGCTCGGATGCGAACGGGAGGTCACCCGTTTACCCGGGCCGAATCCCGGAGGGCATCGATTGTCAACGCTGTCACGGACCCGGTCGCGAGCATGTGGCGGCAGCCCAAAGAGAGGCGGGGTCGGTGGAGATTCGAACCTCGATAGTGAACCCGGCACGCTTGTCCGCGGACCGCCAAATCGAGGTCTGCATGCAATGCCATCTCGAAACCACCAGCCGGGAACTTCCGCACTCCGTCTGGCGCTACGGCCAGGGGCCTTTCTCGTACCGGCCGGGCGCGCCACTGAGCGCAGCGGTGCTGCACTTCGATCACGCGCCAGAGGGTGGCTGGGCTGACAAGTTCGAGGTCGTCAACGCCGTCTACCGGCTTCGGAAATCCTCCTGCTTCATCAAGAGCAAGGGCTCGCTCACCTGCACGACCTGCCACGATCCCCACGACGCGCCGCGCGGGCACGAAGCGGTCCAGCGCTTTTCCAGCATCTGCCTCGGGTGCCACGACCAGCGAATCCAGATGGCCGTCGAACGAGGCAGCCACCCCGCCGCAGCCGAATGCGTCACTTGCCACATGCCGAAGCGGCGTGCCGAGGATGCGGCCCACGTACGCCTGACGGATCATCTGATTTCGCGGCGGCCCGCGTCGGACGCAATCCCTGAACGGAAACCCTATCTCGGCAAAGTGGTCCTCTACTATCCTCCCGGCGAGCCCGGGACCGTCGAGGACCAGCTCTATCTCGCCGTGGCCCAGGTCAAAGACCGAGTAAATCTGAAACAAGGCCTGGACCGACTGAAGTCTCTCCTCGAAAAGCACCAGCCGACCCGTCCCGAGTTCCAGTTCGAGCTCGGGGAGGCGTACCGAGCGGCAGGCCGCTGGGACGCGGCGATCGAGTGGTACGAAAAGTCGTTGGAGAGTGACGCAGCCTTTTGGCCCGCGTCGCGCGGGCTCGGACTAACCTTGATCGAGACCGGAGACACCTCGAAGTCGGTCATGGCCCTTGAACACGCGGCTTTGCTCGGCCCGGACGAACCTTCCGTCCTCAACGCCCTTGGCGACGCCTACTATCGAGCGGGGCAACTGACGCAAGCCGTGGCCACTTTGCAGAAGGCCCGTGAGTTTCATCCCGATCTGGCCGAACCCTACAACAACTTGGGTGTTGTGTATTCGGCTCAACGCAAAACCGCGGCGGCCAAAGCGATGTTTCTGGAATCCGTTCGGCGGAGGCCGGACTACGCCGCCGCCCACCGCAACCTTGCGAGCCTGCTTGCGGGCCGCGACACGGAGCGCGCTGTAGGGCACCTCGAAGAAGCGGTCCGGCTAGAACCCGGGAATCTACGGTTTCATTTCGAACTGGGTGTATTGGCGATCAAGACAGGCAATGCCGAGAAGGCGAGGGCCCACCTGGAACGCGCGGGGCAAAGCAGCGATGCGGCTCTGCGCAAAGCCGCGCGGGAACTGCTCGAAAAAATGAGATAGATACCTGTCGATGGTGAGCTATTGCTGTGATCGGGAAGCTCGGACGCGCTCCAGGTTCCGCCGCGCATCGTCGAAGTCCGGCTGCAACCTGAGGGCTTGCTCGAAACACTGCGCGGCGTCTCGCATCTTGCCCTGCCGCGCGAGGGCTGTGCCCATGTTGTTCCAGGCCTCCGGATAGTTCGGACGGGCCGCGATCGCCTTACGGTAGGCCGGGACCGCTTCACTCAGACGGCCCAGCCGAGCCAGGAGCAGACCCTTGTTGTAAAGAGCCTCCGCGAACGACGGCTTCAGCCGGATCGCCGCCTCGAGGTGACGCAACGCCTCCTCCACCCGCCCCAAGGCTGCGAGAGCGCCCCCGAGCGCATAGCGGGACTCCGCCGAGGTCGGATCTAGACGGACAGCATGCTCGAGCACGGGCAGCGCCTCGCCGAATCGGCCCGCCGCCACCAGCGATGCCCCGAGGTGATAGTGGGCCGATGGCGACTCCTGATCGATTTCGATGGCCCGCCGAAACTCGGCGTGCGCCGCGTCCGCCCGGCCCAGCTTCAGCAGCATCACTCCGAGGTTCTCACGCGCCTGTGCGAAGGACGGCCGCATTTCGATCGCACGTTGAAAGTGCGTCACCGCCGCAGTATTCTCCTGCCGGTCCATCGCGATGAGCCCGAGGTTGTTCGTCGCCTCGGGGTAGGAGGGCCGGAACCGCAACGCCGCTTCGTACGCTTCGATTGCCTCATCGGGCAGTCCTTGTTTCTGCAGAACAGAACCCAGCCCAAAATGCCCCGCCGCATTCACCGAGTCGGCGTTCAGGACTTCCCGAAAAGCAATCAACGACTCTTCGTACTCGCCCGCCTCTCGCAATGACGCGCCCAGCGACGTGAGCCAATAAACGTTGCTGGGAACCGACTTCAGTAGGATCCGCCACTGCTTCGCGGCCTCCCGCGAAGAGCCACCGGCATCGAGCAGTTCAGCGTCGCGCCGCCGAAGATGAAGGTTTTCCGGAGTTTGTGCGACGGCAGATGCGTACGCTTCTGTTGCCTCCTCCCTCCACTCACGCAGCGTCCGATGCTCCAATAAATCTGCAAGTCGCGCGGCCGTCGCCGCTTTCACATCGCCATAGTTCAGTTGGTTCGGGAAAGGGGGCTGCTCCATCAGTGCGGCGATGTCTCGCCACATTCGATAGCGGTCCCACCGCGTCAGTACTACCTGGCTTGCAACACGGTCCTCCGTCGCGGTTCGCCCTGTCTTTCGAGCGCCCTTTTGTTCCAAATCGTCCCGGAGCGAACCGGCGATGGATCTGGCCAGCAGGTAGTTCCCCGCGAAGTTCAAGTGGACGTGCTCGTAGAACCACTCCGCGCCCACGAGTCCATGCGCGCTCGCATCCTCGAAGAGTTTTTCAGCATCGACAAGGGTGAGCCCTTCTTCACCCAGTTGCGCCGCTGTCTCGCGTATCAGGCCGTTCAGGCGGGAGTCCGCCCGGAAGCGCAAGGTGTCCAAATCCCGAGCCCTTTCGAAATGCTCCCGCGCTTCGCTGTCCCGTCCTAGCGCTCGCAGACATTGGGCTAAACGAAAAGCGAGATCCGCGTTCCGATGGTCGAAACTATTCGCAACGGCGAAATCCTTGACTGCCTCGGTGCAACGTTCGTTTGCCTGATGCGCCACGCCCGCTTGATACGCTCCCTCCCACTCCCGCAACCGCTCCCCATCGAGTTCCAGACGCTGCGCCGCGAAAGGGGCACTGTCCGCCAAATTGACCGCCACAGTCGAGAGAACCACGCGGGCGCCGGCGTCGATTCCCGCCCGACTGATGTCGAGCAGATTGGCGCGAAAGTTGTCGTAAACCGTCTCCAATCGCGGGTCACCCCAGGGGACTTGGTTCTCGAGAAACATCGCCATCCCCTTCCACTCTTTCGGGGGGCCATCGGGGCTACCCCAGCCCGCGACCGCCTGATGCAGCATCTGACCCGTCCGAGTCGCCCGAAGCCGGATAGCCGCCCTCAGCATTGGCAGACGCGAGCCGGAATCCCCAAAAACCGATGACGGCCCGTAGGGCCCTACGACCTCGTTGTTTCCTAAATAGATCACCATGCCGTCCGGCTCGTACCGGGCGCACTCCCGCGCGATCGGCAGCGCGACGTGCGAGTTCACTGCTGTCATCGCTACATTGATCACCTCGACGTTGAGGCCCTCATACTCTTCGCGGAGGAGGGCCTCCAGCACCCGCCCCACGCCGAACGCAGGCTCCGGAAATCCCATCGCCGCGGACCCGCCTAAAACGAAGATGCGATAAGTTCCCTCCGGTTTCGCTCGCCGGAACCGCTCGATTTCGGGCGTGCGCGCAATGGACGCGGGAAAGAAACGGTGGCCGAAGAACTGGTTGGTGACAACGGTTCCCGGCTCGGCCGTTTCGACGAAGAACGTTGTGGGCCGCCCGAACCCACCCAGCCGCAATCCCCCTTCGAGCACCAGCAGGAACACCGCCGGCGCGGCCACCAAAGCAGCGACTCGAAACAGCCACAGCCGTGCGCCGCTGGATCGAGTCAGCTTCGTACCCTTGGTTCCCCCCATGGATCGAGATGTTTTCATACACCCTGCACTGCGGGATCTCCCCCGAGGATAACCTGCCGCCATGCCCGCACTCGTTTCGTTGACTTGCCTGGGAGTGAAACCTACGATGGGGAGGTGTTGACGTCCCCCACCCGGCGACCGCTATTTAGTGTCTTCATCGCAGCGGCCCTCACCTGGGCCGGGTGCTCGGATCGACCCGCAGCCGTCCGCGCCAAGCCTCCCGACCTGCCCCAACTTCAGCTAGACGTTATCCCTGCAGCGGCACGCGCCGACATCGAAGAAGCGCTCTCTGAGGCACAACAGAATCCCACCGACGCTTCCGCCTCGGGACGGCTAGGGATGATTCTCCACGCTTACAAACAATACGAATCCGCCGCATCTTGTTACGAGCGCGCCCATGCCATCGCCCCCAGCGAATTCCGTTGGGCATACTACCTCGGAACCGCCCGTTTCCTGCTCGGCCGTGACGCAGCCGCCACAGCGCCGCTTCGCCATGCCCTGGAGCTCGATGCCAAATACCTTCCCGCCCACATCAAACTCGGGCAAGTTCTTTTTTCACTCCAAGACTACGAAGCGAGCGAGCAGGAATATCGTGCCGCACTCTCACAAGAACCAACCTCGGCGCTTGCGCACTATGGTCTCGGCCGCGTCATCGCCGCAGGTGACGGGGCTGCGGCGGCTATCAAACACTTTCGCCGCGCCTGCGAACTCTCACCGACCTTTGGAGCCGCCCACTACGCCCTCTCGCAAGCTTATCGAGCTACGGGCGACAACGAGAAGGCGGATGCCCACTTGGCGATGTTTGAGCAGAATCGATCCGGCGACGAGCCTCTGGAAGACCCACTCCTCTACGAAATCTCTTCGCTGGAGCGAAGTCCCGCCAACAATCACTATCTGGAGGGACTCGCCCTGGCCGACGCGGGCAATGTCGAGGGTGCCATCCAGAAATTCGAAAAGGCCATTGGGGCGGATCCGGATCTCATCCAGGCACAGGTCAATCTCGTTTCCCTCTACGGAAGCCTCGGTCGGGTGGAAGATGTTGAGCGGCACTACGAGGCGGCCGCCGGAAAGTATCCCCGTCAAGCTGACCTTCACTACAACTACGGCGTATTCCAAGTAGACCAAACCCGTTATGTGGCGGCCGAGAAAGCCTTTCGCCAAGCGGTGAAGGCCGATCCCGCTTTCGCGGAAGCCCACGGCAACCTTGGACAGGCACTAGAGGCTCAGTATCGCGTGGCCGAAGCCGAAAAACACTACCGCCTCGCGGTGCGCCACAAACCGGCCTACCGTCTCGCGCATTTCCACCTCGGTCGTAACCTCTTCGCCCAGGGCAAGACCGACGAAGGTCTCCAACATTTCGTGAAAACCCTGACCCCCGAGGATGAAGAAACACCAAAGTACATGCTCGATGTTGCGGTCGCCTACGCCCGCAGCGGCGACACCGCAAGCGCTCGCCGCTACGCGCTGCGGGCTCGCGAGCGTTCCACGATGCTCAAACAGACTGAAGTCGCCTTGATGAGCACCAAGATTCTTGAGAAGTTGGGAGGTCAGGGTCACTGACCGACGAGGCACCACCGGGCGTCGCGAGAAGGGTGGCTCGGGCTGTGCTCGTCCTCGTCTCGGTGCTCTCGCTGATCCCGTCGTGCGGCACCGGGACTCTCGAGACCGCGAGAGGCCCGAGTCGTCCCTTGTTTCGCGAAGTCGCCCGCGAAACGGGACTGCATTTCCAGTATTTCACCGGAGCCACCGGTGACTACTACTTGCCGGAGATCACAGGTGCGGGCGTCGCGGTCTTCGACTACGACAACGACGGGGACCTTGACGTCTAGTTACTGCAAGGCTCGAAATTTCTACTGCAAGGCTCCGGCCTCGGCTCGGACCAAAACGAATCGCCCTCGTTCCCGCCGCCCCAAGAGCACTGGCCCGGCAACCGCCTGTTTCGCAACGATCTTGTTCCATCGGGACGCTTGCAATTCGCGGATGCCACCGAAGTCGCCGGCGTGGGCCACGAGGGCTATGGCATGGGCGTCGCAGTAGGTGACTACGACGCCGATGGCAACCTCGATCTCTATGTCACCAACTTCGGCCCCAACGTTCTCTACCACGGTAACGGCGACGGGACCTTCACTGATGTAACCGTCCAGAGCGGCGCCGCCGACAACCGCTGGAGCACCAGCGCGGCCTTTCTTGACTACGACGGCGATGATGACCTGGACCTTTTCTACACAAGCTACGTCGACTTCTCGATCGAAAACAATCGCGAGTGCTACGAACCCGCCGGCGCGCGCGACTATTGCGACCCCGCGGTCTATACGCCCGTTCCCGACCGGCTCCTCCGCAACGATGGCGACGGCCGCTTCAGCGATGCTACAGCCAGTGCCGGCATCGATCAGGCCTTTGGCAGCGGACTCGGCGTGACCTGCGCTGATTTCAACGGCGACCATCTCATCGACATCTACGTCGCCAATGACGGCAATGCCAACCAACTCTGGATGAATCAGGGTGGAGGCCACTTCGAAGACGTGGCGCTGGTCTCGGGCGCGGCTCTCAACGCCGACGGCCGCTCCGAAGCCGGCATGGGCGTCACGACGGCTGACTTCGATCAGGACGGCGACCAGGACCTCTTCATGACCCACTTGGCGCGCGAAACCAACACCCTTTACCTCAACGACGGCCAAGGCCGTTTCGAAGACGCCACGTCTCGATACGGCCTTGCTATGCAGAGTTTTCCTTTCACAGGATTCGGCGCGGCTTGGTTCGACTACGACAGCGACGGCTTTCTCGATCTCTTCATCGCCAACGGCGCCGTCACGATGATCGAAAGCCAACGGGGCAGTCCCTACCCGTTTCGCCAGACCAACCAGCTTTTCCGGAACGAGGCAGGACGGCGTTTCCACGAGTTGAGCAGCGAGGCCGGCGACGCCTTCGCCCAGCCTGCAGTGAGCCGCGGCGCGGCGTTCGGCGACATCGACAACGATGGCGACGTCGACGTCGTGATCACCAACAACAACGGGCCCGCCCATCTGCTTCTCAACGAAACGCCACACCAGGATTCTTGGCTGCAGCTCCGCCTCCAGTCCGGCGGCGGCAACCGCGAGGGCATCGGCGCCGAGGTGGCTGTCGTCCGGCCCGGATTGCCGCCCTTGATTCGGATGGTCCGCCGGGATGGCAGCTATCTCAGCTCAAGTGACGCCCGCGTCCACATTGGACTTGGCTCCTCCGAAGCGAGCCAAGTCGTCATTCGATGGCCGTCCGGTCAGCAGGAGACGTTTCTCGTCGAAAACAAACGCGGGGCGATGCTCGTCCAAGGCCAGGGCTCGCTGCATGAGTGAAGAATCCTCTTCCGAACGGGTGAGGTCGAGTTCTCCACGCGGCTTGCCCTCCGAGAGTTCCGTCCCCGAACCAGCCCCGCAAGCGCGTCTTGTCCGTGTGGGACCTGATCATCTACGGCATCGTGCTCATCCAGCCCATTGCGCCGGTGGGTATCTTCGGAATCGTCGTTGTTAACTCTCGCGGACATGTTGTGCTGACCATTCTCATAGCGATGGTGGCCATGATGCTGACCGCGATGAGTTATGGGCGCATGGCCGCGCGCTATCCCTCGGCCGGTTCGGCGTACACCTATGTGGGTCGTACCTTCGGGCCCTACGCAGGCTTCCTAACGGGCTGGGCGATGTTTCTCGACTACCTCATCATTCCGGCCATCAGCACCGTCTACGGAGCGCTCACCTTGCAACGTCTGGCGCCCGCCATACCGTACCCGGCCTGGGTAGCGCTGATCGTAGGGCTGCTTACGTTCCTGAACCTGCGGGGCGTTCGCTCGATGGCCCGCGCGAACACGCTCATGCTCATGGTGATGACCGCGGTTATCGGAGCGTTCGTTCTCTTGGCCACGCGCTATCTGTTCCAGTCGCAAGGTCTGGCTGGTGTGTTTTCCTTCCAGACGATCTACAACCCACAGACCTTCGACGCCCGTGCCGTTCTCTCGGCGACGTCGCTGGCCGCGCTCACCTACATCGGATTCGACGGGGTCACCACGCTTGCCGAGGAAGTCAAGAACCCCAAGCGCAACGTTCCGCTCGCCACGGTCCTCGTTTGCCTGTTTACCGGAATCTTCAGCGGAGTCGAGGTGTACTTGGGGCAGCGCGTATGGCCTGACTACGAGACCTTCCCCAACATCGAAACAGCGTTCATGGATGCTACGCAGCGCGTCGGAGGTGTGTTGTTGTTCCAAGCGGTTGGCGCGATTGTGGTTGTCGCTTGCATTGGCAGCGGCCTCAGCGGGCAAACGGGCGCCGCACGTCTTCTCTACGGGATGGGCCGCGATGACATGCTGCCGCGCGGGTTCTTCGGCCGGCTGGATGCGAAGCACGGTATTCCCGCGCGTAACGTCCTATTCATCGACGTGCTTACGTTCGTGGCCGCGCTGCTGTTGCCCTACGAGCGGGCGGTGGCGCTGCTCAACTTCGGCGCGTTCCTCTCCTTCATGGGGGTCAACCTCGCGGCCATTCGCGAATTCGTTTTCCGCACCCCACGCCAGGGGCGGGGCAATCCGCTAAGCGACCTCATCGCTCCGGCGCTGGGCTTCCTGTTCTGTCTCGGAATTTGGTGGAACCTTCCGACACTGGCGCGCGTGTCGGGAGGCGTCTGGTTCGCGTTCGGGATCGTTTACCTCGCTGTGAAAACACGAGGTTTCCGGGTCAAACCGGCTGCGGTCAATTTCATCGGGGATTGATTCCTCAAACCTCTACCAGGAGAGAAATCCTCCGTCCAAAACCAGAGCCTGGCCATTCATGTAGCCCGAGGCCTCGGATGCGAGATAGACGATCGTGCCCTCCAACTCTTCCAGCTTCCCCATGCGTCCCATAGGAACTTTCGCGAGTAGTTTCTCGCCGAGCTCCTTGTTCTCTTCAAACGCCCAAACCGTCTGATCGGAGCGAAAGAAACCCGGCGCAAGGGCAACGACGTGTAGCCCCCGCGGAGCCCATTCCACTGCGAGCTCTCGGGTGAGCCCGAGCACCCCCGCCTTGCTAGCCACATAGGAGACCTGCGATACGTAGCTTGATGCGCTGATCCCGTACATTGAGGCGATGTTGATGATCTTGCCCTGACCCCGCGGCAGCATGTGCCGGGCAGCCTGCTGCGCGCAGGTAAACAAGCCCGTCAGATTCGTATCGATCACACTGCGCCACTGGGCTTCGGTCATCGACTCTGCATCGGCCACGGCAGAGATGCCGGCATTGTTCACGAGGATGTCGATCTTCCCGAATTCGCCCACCGTTCGGGCCACCATGGTTTCCACATCCTGATGCCGGCAGATGTCGGTCTCGATTGGCAACACGCGCCGTCCGTGCTGCTCCAACTTACCTGCTACCTCTCTTAGCTGTGCGAGATCGCGCGCCGCGATTGCCACATCACAACCCGCCTTCGCCAATCCGCGGGCAAAACTGACCCCAAGCCCCCGTGAGGCGCCCGTAACGATGGCTACGTGGCCAGTCAAATCGAACATCGAAGCAAGGCTGGAGTCCATGTCGATTCGTTTGCGCTAGTAGCTGACCGCAACCGGGGCCCTGCGTTCGGCCGACTCGATAATCGCCAGCAAGACCTTCGTGACCTTGCACCCGTCCTCGAGCGTTGACTGTACCTGCTTGCCCGTCGCTACGCACTCGACGAAATCCCTCACGCTCTCGTACGCCAGGCCGACCCGGCGGTCTCGAATCAGCGGACCATCCAGGATATCCGGATGATCGCTCGAGTCTTCCAGGTACCGTTCGATCAACTGGTTGTGGGTCAAGTCCATGTTGATCATCCCCTTGCTGCCGAGAATGTTGACCTTGAAGTCGTTCACGGACGGATTGGTGTTAGGCACAATCCAGTTGTTCTCGAGCGTCACGATGATGCCTGACTGGAACTCCAGGATCGCTTGATAGATGTCAGGCACATCGATGCCCTTCGCCTTCAGTACCTCCGATCGGGCAACCGCGTACACCCGCTCCACCTCGTCGTCAAATAGGTACCGCAGGGTATCCACGGCGTGACTGCCGAGGAACCAGAGCACGGAGCTGTTCCCGGCCCACGAAAGCATTTCTGTTGGAACGTGAATCGTGTCATTGAGGCGCAAATATCCAGAAATGATCGAACCGAGTTTACCCTGCGCGATGTCGTCCCTAGCGATCACGATCGGTGGACACCAACGGCAGTGGAAATCCACCATGAAGACGACGCCGGCCGATCTCACCGCCGCACCGATCCGGTCGAGATCTTCGTGCGTTGTCGCCAGAGGCTTCTCGACGATGATATGCTTGCCGGCCTCCGCTGCCGCCACAACGGGACCTGCGTGGGCAAAGTCCGGCGTGGCGACCGCTACCGCATCGATCTCCGGATCGCGCACCATCGCGGCGGCATCCGTGTAGACCTTGCACCCACCGTGGTGTGCGGCGACCTGTTCGGCCCGTTCCTCAACCAAGTCGCAAACCGCTGTCAACGAAGCCAGATGGTGAGTCGAATAGACCTCGGTATGGACTCGACCCCAACCTCCCACGCCGACAACACCGAATCTGACTTTTTTCATGCCCGTCCATTGTACGGTGTGAGAGGCAACGGCCTCGCAACCTGCCGGCTCTGCTAATCCCATGGCCCCGGGGTTCGGGCTACTCTCGCCTTACGCCACCCTGCCGTTTGGCGGCGTCACGCACGGGGTAGCGCAGACTCCAGACCTTGGGAACTTGCTTCTGCATTTCGTCGAGGGCGGTCCGCAACCGCGCCACGACCTCAGGGTGCTGCTCGTGGAGATTGTGGGTTTCGGTCGGATCCCGCTCGATGTCGTAGAGTTCCGGCGGATCGAGTGGTCGATCGCGATTGGCGACGTGCAGTTTCCAGCGGCCGTCACGGATCGCCGTCACGTTGTCGGCATAGACCCACACGAAGGGTTTCTCGCGCCGGAAACGGCCTTTCCCCGCAAGCAAGGGCCAAATGTCCTGACCGTCATATACACGATCACTCGGCAGCCGGCAGCCGGCCACCTTCAGGAGCGTCGGGAAAATATGGCGGGCGTGTCGATCACCTGTCTAGTAGGGATTCTTCCGGGCCAGCGGGCTATAAAGGGAACGCGGACTCCCCCTTCGTAAGAATCTCGAATGCGGCCGCGAAGGCCACCCGTGTCGCCGCCGCGATTCATGGGTCCATTGTCGCTTGTGAAGACGACGAGCGTGTTGTCGCGCAGTCCAAGCCGATCGAGAGTATCGATCACGCGGCCGATTTGCTGGTCCATGTGTTCGATCGCGTCGTCGTAGATGGGCCGGTCGGGAGTGAGCGCCGACTTCGGTAGATTGAGCGGCGGGTGCGGGATGGTATGTGGAAAAATACAGAAAAAACGGCCCTTCCCGGTTTGATTCGATGAAGCGGATCGCTTGGTCGGTGAGGCGGATCGTCACGTCCTGGACTTTGTCTCCGTCGAGCCGGTCGACGATTTCGTTGTCCCGGTAGAGGACCGTGGGCAGCATGTCCATGCTGTACGGCAGCCCGAAGTAATGATCGAAACCGTTCTGCGTGGGCAAGAATTGACGGCGATCGCCGAGATGCCACTTGCCGATCGCTTGCGTGGCATAGCCTTGGTCCCGCAGCGCCTCGGCGAGCGTGATTTCGTCGGCGGGGAGACCGCTTGGGCTGTCGGGCCGGAGCACGTCGACGACACCCACCCGGAAAGGCTGGCGCCCTGTGAGTAGGGCTGCACGGGATGGGCTGCAGACCGTGTGTGCGACGTAGTACTGACTGAAACGTGCGCCCTCCCCAGCGAGGCGATCGATGACGGGAGTCTCGACACGGTCGCTGCCATAGACGCCAACGTCACCGTAAGCGAGGTTGTCTGCCCAGATCCAGACGATGTTGGGCCGCGGCTGAGCCACTCCGACACGGAACGATGCCAGACCGGTCAGCAGCACTATCAGTAGTTTGTTCGTGCGCATCTGCGCCAAGGGAGGGACAGTCCGTTGGCTCTTTCAAGTTTATCCGAGATCTCGAATGCTGGTGGGTCAAGGCCAGTTCTGACACAGTTTGCCCTTCTTAGGGCACTACCACCGGGGATGGGGGCGACCGGGGGACGGATTCAAAAGGGGATAGTGGCGGGCGTGGAGGGACTCGAACCCCCGACCTACTGGTTCGAAGCCAGGCGCTCTATCCAACTGAGCTACACGCCCGCAGTGAGTGCTTCCATGCTAGCAGAGATTCGCGGTACCCTCGGCCCGGCTGGTTGCCGCCGGCTATGGAGACCCACCCGCTGGTGCCCGACGACACGGCGGAAAACCGTTCGAAGAACCGCCGTGTTGACATCGTCGTTCTCAACGGAGGCGCCGCCGCCACGCAGCCCCAACAGATGGAGGTCTCACAACCGTAGGTGGGCCGACTCGCTTTCAGCGTTCTTGGATCCGGTCAATCTTGCGAGCGGTGGTGACCGTCGCGCCGCGCTTTCACGTAACCGGTACACGCGCCGACCAACATACCCGCGAGCGCGGCCCCGAACATGGCCGTCGGACTAAACCCTTCGAACGTACCCTTCACAAGCACACCGGCCGTTCCAGCCCCCAGCCCAACCAGAAACCCGATCGCAGCGCCGAGCACGAGTCCCACCTTCGGCCGCAGGGCCTCGCCGAGATTCGGGTTGACCTGATGGGCGAGTCGAGAGCAGGCTCGCGAGCCGCTCAGAAAGAACTTGTAAAGCCACAACCGCGCTCGGCCCGTCGGGGTGTGCCGTCCGTGGGCTTGCCAGTGAGTGGTTTCGTCCCCGCTGAAGTCTTTCGCTTCTTCGCTTGTGTAGTAGTAGAGCGCGATGGAGCGCCGCCAACGGCCTTCGGCGATCGGCTTCGAGAAGCCGTGGACCGAGCTGTCGTCGGTTCGAAAGACGACCAAAGTGCCCCAAGTCGGGAGGATCGTCCGGGCAGCGATTTGGCTCCCCTTCTCGTAGAGTTCCAGACAGCCACCGTACTCCGGCCTCCATTCCGGAGTCAGGTAAACCAGCACATTGACCCGCCGGTAGAGGTTCAGTTTCAGATACGAGTGGAAGTCCGTATGGGGCATGAGGACTCCCCCAGGGCCGCTCATGTGCAGGCCGGCCCCTTCGAGGTAGGGGTCCGGCAGTAAACGCGGAATGCCCGTCACCGTCTCGAGGAAGCCGAGGAACGTCGGCGATGACAGATCGTGGATCATCGCCCCGGCTAACGCGGGAATGCGGTCGATATCCTGGCAGAACCTCTTGGAGGCTTGGTAGGAGTCTTCGAAGCGGCTCCAACCATCCCACTCGGGCTTCGGAAAGGCCTCGCAGACGGCCTTTGGCGAAATCTTGACGAAATCAGCGATGGCCAAGTGAGGAAAGGGCTCGGCCTCGCTGAACTCGGTCCGCAGCGCTTGGACCTCGTCGTCCGTCAAGTCCCGGTAACGAAAGAAGGAGCCAAGACGCAACGTTTCCGGATTTTCCATACGGGTGGATTGGGCGAGTGCGCCGGCTCTTTGCGGAACGGAGGGAGCTCCGGGCCCAGGGCCCAATTACAATACCATTGTGGCCTTTCTTTCGGTCGTGATCCCCACTCGGAATCGCCCCGAACAGTTGCGGCAGTGCCTCTCCCATCTGGAGAACCAGACGCTCGCGCCGGATAGCTACGAGATCGTGGTGGCGGACGACGGGTCCGATTCCTCGCCTGACAGCCCGCCTCCGGCTGGTTCCCGAGTGAGAATCCGCTATCTGACGCAGCCCCCGGCCGGCCCTGCCGCCGCCCGAAACCGCGGCGTGGCCGCCGCCTCGGGCGAGGTCGTTGTGTTTATCGGAGACGACATCTTGGCGCCACCGTGCTTTCTGCACGTCCATGCCGATTGGCACCGTCAGCATTCGTCCGACCGTGACGGCATGCTAGGTAGCGTCGATTGGCCTGCCGACTACTTGCAGGACGACTACATGCGGTGGCTCGACGCCTCCGGGCTGCAATTCGGGCACGCAGGACTGCAGCCGGGACGGCCGTTGCCCCACCACTACTTCTACACGTCGAACCTGTCGCTAAAGCGGTCCCTTCTTTTGGAACACCGCTTCGACGAAGAGTTCACCGACGCCACGCACGAAGACACCGACCTGGGCCTGCGACTGGAACAGGTCGGTTTTCGCCTGTTTTTTGAACCAAACTCCCAAGCCGAACACCACCACTTCTACACCCTGGACGACTCGTGCCGGCACCGGCGGCGAGTCGGGAGGGCGGGTTTTCTGTTCCGGCAGAAGCACCCAGTAGTGGCTCGATTCAAGTGGATTCGCCGGCTTCCGTGGCCTCTTCGAATTGTGGTCGCCGGGCAGCCTTACCGGCGAATCGCTCGGTTCGCACAACACGTCGGTGATCCTCAGCTAATGGGCCTTTATTACTATCTGCTCAATAGCGAGGCCTTCTGGGAGGGCTTTCGGGAAGCCGCGAAGGAGGCCGAGGTGTCGTTACGTGGCTTGCCTGCTCCTCCGAAACCACTTGGGGACGCAGCGGCCACCACGGTCAGCGGCGAGCAGCAGCGCTCGTTCGGCAGTGCCGAGGCTTCGGAACGGCCGGTTGTCTCTGTGGTGATCCTCACCTACAACGGTGGGGTGCGTCTCCGAGAGTGCCTGACGCAAGTCTTCTCGCAGGAAATCGACGCCGAGTTGGATGTCGTCCTTGTCGACTCCGGCTCAACGGACGGTACAGAGAAGATCAAACACGATTTCCCGGTCAGAATGCGCAGCATTCCCACGGGCCGGTTTGTCTTTGGTTACGCTCGCAACCTCGGCTTCGAAGCGGCCCGCGGCCATTACGTCGCGACTATCTCCCAAGACTTGGTGCCGTCGGATCGTCACTGGCTCGACCGCCTGACCCGGCCGCTGCGCTCCGGCGCAGACGTGGTGCAGGGTCAAGCCGTCCCGCCACCCGACACGCGCCCGTTTTATTGGGAAACGCGGCGTTTTTGGTTCACAAGTGAGAGCCGCCGGTTCAAACAGCGCCACGGGTTCTGCCTATCCTGTGTCAACCTTGCTACGAGCAAGGAAGTCTGGCAGCGAGCGGGTTTTGGGGATACGACCCCGATGTCGGAGGATCTTTACTTTCAGAAACACGCCTTCGACAAAGGGATACGCAACTTCGTCCAAGCACCGGCCGCGACCGGGTTTCATGGACACCAATACTCGCTTCGATCCCTCTTCCGGCGCTGCGAGAACGAAGGGCTGGGTTGGCGGTGCGTCGGCGAGAACTACTCGCTGCTTGCTATGTTGCAAGATCTGCTCCGCCCCTCCTCATACGGCAAGTTGGTATGGGGTCTATTGCGTGGCCGCATCCGCACCCCCGCGGAACTGCTGTTCATTTGGGTGCGACCGACCGCGGTTTTCAAGTGCATCCATTTCAATCAAGGGTATAGGCGTTAAGCAAAGGTTGACTGCGGAGACCGTGCAAAACCAACCCCATGTCAGCGTTGTGGTCGTGACTTTCGAGAGAGAAGCGTGCCTGCTCAGAACTCTTGAAGATATTCTGAAGCAGAGCTATCCCGCCTACGACGTGACGGTCATCGACCAGAATGAACGGCCCTGCGCGGCGCTGCTGGAATTCGCCATTCCCGCCGGCGACAGGCTCCGCATCGCTCACTTGCGCCCACCCAATGTCTGCGTCGCGCGAAATCTCGGTCTTCGTGCGACGAGGGGCGAGATCGTCCTCTACGTTGACGACGACATCCGCTGCGGGCCGACTTTCGTGGCCGAGCACGTCGCTTCCTATCAGGACGCGGCCGTGGGCGGAGTCGGCGGATGGATTGACGCCCGCACCCGGAAGTTCACCTGGAGGCCTGACGAACGTTTCGTCCCTGCCCCCATTGGGTGCAACATGTCCTTCCGCAGGGCCTCCCTTGAGGAAGCTGGCGGATTCAATCCCTACTTCCATTCCGTACCCGCCTATGGCGAGGAGACGGATTTGGCGCATCGCGTTCAGCATGCCGGATACTGCATCGTGACCGCCCCGAAAGCACTTGTGTTCCACGATCTCTCCCCATCGGGCGGCCAGCGGGCTCGAGATCCGCAGCGGTACTGGAAGTCCTACACCGTGAATTTCGTCCTGCTCTTCCGTAGGACAAGGCCCTGGTTCCAGCAGCTCCTTTTTGGGGTGTGGATCCTCAAGCTTTGGTGGACCGTGAATCGTTTGTCGGGCGGTCGAACGCCAAGCGGGGTTTTTTGGAGAGGCGTTTGTGAAGGCGTGGCTCTTGCCCGCCGAAGCGATGTTGCCGGGACGTTTCTGGATGCAGTACCCGAACCTCGGTGGGTGAACCTTTGAGCCCAGCTCGCCGCTCCGGCGGTCTGCTCCGCCGCATTCTTGCTCGATGCTGCCTGTCAGCGGTACGTCTCTTTCCTCTAACGCGATGCCATGCGATCAAGAGGCAGCTTCTGCGTATGGCCGGGGCAACGGTGGGAGAGAATGTCGAGATCGTAAGCTCGGCGCGGATCATCACTCCCCACTTGG
>JAKZVK010000164.1:0-4319 GCA_047516085.1 Bryobacterales bacterium | reverse complement strand
AGCTGGCGTCGAGGCGGTACGCGCGATCGAGACGCTCGACCATCCTTACGACGCGGAGCTTGCGATGCGGGTCGGCATTGCCACCGGCGAAGCGGTGGTGGGCGATGTGCTCGACACCGGAACCTCCCGAGAACTGGCCGCGTTCGGTCCAACCCCAAATCTCGCGGCTCGTTTGCAGGGCGAGGCTGCACCGAACAGTGTGCTGATGTCTCAGATGACACACCGGCTGGTATCGACCCTGTTTGACAGCCAACCCATCGGTCCGCTGTCCCTCAAAGGAATCGGCCCCGGCGTCCTGGCCTTTCGGCTGCAGGGAGACAGCGAGGTCAGAACACCATCACAGGTCGCATCGGCGGCGCAACTCTCCCCTCTCGTCGGACGTGACCTCGAAGTTCGCCTGCTACTGGAACGATGGCAACAAGCGTGCGACGGCGAGGGCCAGGCAGTCTTGCTCTCGGGCGATCCTGGCGTCGGCAAGACACGCATCACCCGAGCTTTTCAAAGCGAGTTGAAGAATACGTCGTTGAGCCGGATTCTGATGTACTGCTCGCCCTTCCATCGAAACGCGACGCTCTACCCATTGCGCGATCAAATGGAGCGCGCGATGCGCTTCGAGGTGAGCGATGACGTGAGCACGAAGTCGATGAAGATGCACGGCGTGCTCGCGCAACTGGGGCTCGAGGGCGAAGTGAACGCGGCGGTGCTGCGCAGATTGTTGCTATTGCCCGATGACGGCGGCGAGGCCGCAACCTTGACGCCCGAGCAGCTACGCCATCGCGCCCTCGAGACCTTGACCTCGATAGTCGGCGCCATGACGCGGCAGCGACCCGTGTTGATGGTGGTAGAGGATTTACACTGGCTGGACCCGAGCACCGAAACCTGGCTCGGCCATATCTTGGAGGCGGCCGGCCATTGGAGATTGCTGCTGGTGCTCACCGCACGCCCCGAGTACGCGGTGCCGTGGGCGAGACCGCCCCACATGACCGAACTCGCCTTGAATCACCTCAGTCGGCGCGATTGTGCGCAACTCGTCCAGGTGGTAGCCGCCGATCACGGTCTTGCCGCGAGCACGGTGGAACCAGAAACGGCGGGTTCTTCGGCGATAATCTGCGCGCGGATCTCGGCACTCTAATTCGACGCTACGGCAAGGCAGTTGCGCTCGACCTCGAACGCTGCGCCAAGGACGCCTTCACGTTCAGTCGCACTCTTATCGAGACCGAGCAAATCCAGTGCAACCTCCAGGATCTCGGCCGCCTCACCTGCGCCTATCGACCCGCCCACTACGAGGCGATGGCTCGCGAGGCGGAGCTGGTGGAGAAGGTACTCGGTCAGCCCGCGAGAATGCTCACCGCCTCGGAGCTGAGGCAAGAGATCGGTACCGATCAGTACTACGGCGCGCTGCTTCATGAGAGCTCGTTCGCGATGCACCCCGGCAAGTATCACGCCGGCTTGCTGGAGCGTTGCCGCGCCGCCGGGGTGACGATTCTTGCCAACACGCTGGTGACCGCGTTGAACCGGGCCGACAAGGATGTAGTCACCGAGCGCGGCACGATCAAGGGTCGCCAGGTGTTGGTCGCGACCAACGCCTACACCGGCAACTTCATCCCCGAGCTCAAACGCAAGCTGATTCCGACCGGTGCCAATGTGATCGTCACCGAGGTACTGGACGAGGCGCTCATGAGCGAGGTGTTGCCCGGGCAGCGCCTCGGCCTCGACACCCGCCGAATCTAT
This sequence comes from Bryobacterales bacterium, assembly GCA_047516085.1. Classification (GTDB taxonomy): domain Bacteria; phylum Acidobacteriota; class Terriglobia; order Bryobacterales; family UBA6623; genus JAKZVK01. Next base: position 2,588 of record JAKZVK010000164.1, on the reverse strand, counting down.
CGAGCATTCCGCCCCACCCCTGACGGCAAGCGCATTGCGTTCGGCGGTCGCTCGAAAGACCCGAGCCGCGGTGCCGAGCAAAACGGCGAAATTTTGCGCATGCAGATGGTCGATCTGTTCCCGATGCTCGCCGACACACGAGTCACCCACTCGTGGGGCGGTTACGTCGCATTCACCTTCGACTTCCTCCCGCACCTCGGGGAGATCGACGGCATTCACTACGCGATGGGCTTCAATGCGGCCGGTGCAACGATGGCGCCCTACCTCGGCCACCAGATCGCCCTCTCGATGCTGGGCCGGCGGGACGAAGCGGGTTTGTTGGATCGCTTCGAGTTCCAGTCACGGCCTTTCTACCGCGGCGAGCCCTGGTTCCTACCCTGGGTGCTCGCGGCATACCGGCTGCTGGACCGCATCGGCCGCTGAAGACGCGCCCCGTCCAGAAGGGGGTAGAACTCGGGCGGTCAAATTGTCATCAGCCCGAACGAGCCGTCTCCCCGACACAGTTTGCTACAGCAACGCCTCAGCGATGGCCTGCATCGCCTCGGTCTTGCTGGCCCCGTAGACGCCGTAAGCGATCGGCATTTTGAGACCGGCATTGAGATACTCCTTGAATCGGTCTCGGCAATAGGCCGCGTTGCCGGCGACCGCCATTGTTTCGATCAACGATTCGCTGACCGCCAACGCCCCGGCCTCCACACCTCCGCGCTCATACGCGGCCAGGACCGGATCGATATCTTCCACTCGGACCTGGCCGGTCTTGCGCCAGTACTGATGCTGGCCGACGCAGTAGTGCGCTAACACTTCCCTCACGTTGCGCCGGGCCCGTTCTTCATCCTCGTCTACCGAAACAAAGAAAGGTTCGTCACAGGAATGTATGCACGGTTTGGGGTAGCGGAAGGTCACCCAGGCAGTGGTAGAGATTTCGGATGTAGTTCTTGGCGGTGCGGAATCCGTATGCCTTGTGGATGACGAGCTTCGCTTTGTTGTTCAGCCCTTCGACGGTGCCGTTGTCGATTGGCATCTTGAAGTAGTTGAGGATGTCGCCTTCGTGACGGCGAACCATCCAGGCGAAGTTGCGCATTGGCGGTAGTCTGGAATGGGTTGCCCACCAGAACCACTTCGTGAGGTACTTTTTTGCCCAACCGGCACGGCGGTAGTCCCAGAAGTGTCGGAACAGTTCCTTGAGTAAGTAGGCACGATTGATCTTGAGGTTGAGCCGTTCGAGCTCGCCGAGGCGAAAGGCTTGGCCCTCGGTGAGATTCCACGGATTCTTCAGCCAGATGAAGCGTGTCTTGTACATCAGCGCCTTGTGCTCGGATCCCTTCTCGCGGATCTCATCGCGGCGCACCTGGTCGACGGCCTCCATCAGGTGACGCACGATGTGGAACTTGTCGAAGACCAGCACGGCTTGGGGCGCACGGTCCTTGATGACGTCGATGTAGGGTTGCCACATGTCGCAGCAAATGCCTTCGAGCGCAGCGGTTTTCTCCGGCCCCAGATAGTCGAAGAACGCCTCCAACGTCTCCTGCTTTCGTCCTTCACCGCTCCACACCAGTCGCTTGCGCTCGAGGTCGTAGACGTTGGTCACGTAGACGTGACCGCGCTTCCTCGAGATCTCGTCGATGCCGATGTGAGTCAGACCCTCGAGGTCGCGATTCGCAAGCCCGTAGACAACCGCCTCCTCGACCGCGGTGGCTACCGTCCCCCAGGCGCAATGAAATAGTCGCGCCACCTGCTCCCAGGGCAACAGTCGCGTCCACGTCGCCAGCGTCACCACCAGCGCCCGGGTCATACGCTGCTTGCCGCTGACCCACGGCATCGCTTCCACATGGACACCCGCGCACCGCGGACAACTCACCCGCCGCGGCTCGTAGCGAAGCTCCACCGGGATCCCCCACATCGGCACATGGCGAAACCGCCGAACCGGACGCGTGTCCCGATACCGCGCGGGTTCCAGACACTGCCCGCAGCGCGGACTAAATCGCAGATCCGCAACGACCACCGCCACCAACCCCGACGTGGCGCCGGTGACGCTCTCCACACGAAACCCTTGCAACTCGACCGTTGCCTTGACGAGACTCTCAACCAGCATGAGTTCCCTCTCAGATACGTAGGTGGCGTCGCAACCCCCTAAGTACCTGATGGAACTCATGCTTCTCAACCCTCAAACTCGCTCACGCTGCACCGATTCCTGTGACGAACCAACATGTTTTTCTTAAGTCTCTGGAGAAGCCAGCCGTTCGAGCAGTATGTGCTTGGGATGACACATGGGACTGGAATGAAGAACATGAAATCCATGAACGAACTGAAAAGCATCAAGTTTCTGGCCCCTCCCATGGGATTTCAACGCCGCTTCGCGGCCATCGTCCAATCCGTCGAACAACAGAAGACCAGCCAGCGCGCCCACCTTGCCGAGCTCGACACCCTCTTCGCCTCCCTGCAATCCCGTGCCTTCCGCGGAGACCTCTGAGCCGCTATGGAAATCTCGGCCAACTTCGCGTTCCTGAAACAGGAGTTCCCGCATGCGGCGGAGAGCGCGAGTTATGCGGAGCGCCACGTCTACGGCGACCCGCGGGCCTCCTGCTTCC
>JAKZVK010000163.1:0-3057 GCA_047516085.1 Bryobacterales bacterium | reverse complement strand
CGTGACATTGAGGACTCCAAGCGGTTTGCTCTGGTCGTTTAATTCGGGGCGCTATAGGGCTGTCACTATGTCGGTGGACTTCTTCACCGTGATCCGCGCCGTAACCGGTTCGATTTTATACGGTACCAATTCCTTATCGCGTCCGGCCAAGGTCGAAGCGGCGGCCAGTTCGACTTCGTACTCACCGGGCTGCGCGCCGGGGCCCGCTTCGCAAGACAAGCGATACCGAGCGGGCGCGCCCCGAACCTCGGCGGGCTCGCACGCAACGCCAAGCGGCAGGTTGTTGACCTTGACCGTGACCGGCGCGGTGAAGTCACGCTCGCGGTGGAACGCGCCGCTGATCTCGGCGACGCCACCGCCGCGGATCTCCACGGGCTCGACGGGCGGCTCGACGCGGTAGCCTTGCACGATCTCGAACGTGATCGCGGACGAGGCGACGGTTTGCTTGCGTCCGCCGATCATGGCCTCGGCCGAGAGAAACACATCGAAAGTCATCGGCAGCGTGCCCATCGTCGTGTTGAGGTGCAGCACCCCTTCTGTGGCGCCCTTCTTGTTCTTCGCCTCGCCGATCACACGAATGTTACCAACGCTGGGAAGGTTTCTTGCCGCTACGCGGTCGGTCAGGCGCGCGCCATCCTCGCGAGCATGAAACGAGTACTTGATGTCGTGCTCCATACCCTGGATGAGCCGCACACGAAGGGGCGTCAGCACCTGCAACGTCCCTGCGTCGGGTTCGGCCACGCGAGCAGGCAGCCTCGCGGCCAACCAGGGAGCCGTGACAGGGTCTTGCTTCGTGCCTTTCACCTCCGCCATCATGCCGGGCGCTTGCGCGCGCACGCGAATGGTTCGGCCGTCGTCGGTCCGCCCCTCGCCCCACAGTTCGAGGTCGACTTCGCGGGCTTCGGCGCCAGGCTTGGGCTCGATCGTGAGGATGCCCTGTCTCGACGTGCGGCTGGTGGTCATGCCGCCGACCTCCGCCGGCACGTGGCCGCCACGCAGCAGAAGATCGTCCGGCAAGCCGGCGGCGGTCAGCTTGATGTCGCCCATGTAACCGCGGCGGATGACGTTGACGTTGACGAGCGCACTCCCCTTTTGCGGGATGTTGACGTAGGGGGTCGTCAACGTGAGGGTGAAGTCCGGCGGCTGCGGACGGGCTGACAGGCGATAGGCGTAGCCGGGTCCGCCGCGTCCAAGTAGATCTTCGATGCTGACGACGATCTCCGTCGTACCCTCGGGCGCTTCGAATCCCAGGTGCGGGTCACCGAACGTATCACCGGTCGACGAGATGAACGACAGCGGTTCCTCAGGCTCCTGATCGCCGGCCGAGGCCAGCTTCTGGCCGTCTTGGCCGTAAATCGTGATCAGGCCATAGAGCGACGACGTTCCCAGGCCCGCGGCCTGCGTTTCGATCATCCAATGTTCGCCGGGCTTAACGGCAAGCCGATAGCGGTCGATCTCGCCCGGCTCGAAGATGCGGCCGTTGATCACGACTTCGGGCTTCAGCTTGTGGGGGCCTTTGCCCGTCGGCTCGAAGGCCTCTTTGCCGTCGCTGACAACCATCGCCAGCGGCAGCGTAGCGTTCTCACCCGGCAGGCGCAACGTCGCGAAGCCCGAAGACGTGGCGGCCGCCGAAAGGTCAGGTTCGACCTGGACGGGCTTGCTCAGGTTGCCGCCGAGCAGTTCAACTTTGACCTTGCCGCCCCGCCGCCAGCCGAGCGGGAAGACTGCGCCGGCAAACTGATACGCTCCGACTTTGAGGCGATAGAAGTTCTCGCTCTGTGCGCTGAACCGCGCGTCGTGGATCTGGACGTAGGCCTCGCCGTCGGCCGGGAAGACCGCTTCGGCGCGGGCGTCGACGCCGGCGCCTTCGGAATCGTTCGCTCGTGCTAGCAGCTTGCCGGCCTGATCGCGGACCTCGAGCACCGGATCGACCGCGGAGCCGACGCGGCGTGCTTCGACCTCGAAGACCATCTTTTCGCCGGGCTTGCCGGAGATGCGGTACCAGTCGCGGTCGGCGCCCTGTAGTGTGCCGTTGACGGTGACCGGCGATTCGAACGGCTCGGCATCGGCGGCGTCGTCGTTGGTGTACTCCTGCCGCCGGGCTTCGGATTCAGCCTCGATGACTTCACGGAACGGGCCGACGGTGAAGAGCAGGATGTTCGAGATGCCATCGGGGGTTTCGACGCGAATGGGGTAAGCACCCACGGCAGCGTCAGGTGAGAGTTCGAGCAGGTACAGCAGTTCGCGGCCCATGCCGCGTTTCGGCGTCAGCTTGGTGACGGCTCCGGGGACGTTGCTGAGCAGGCGCGTCTCAGCGGTGAGGCTGTAGCCGCGGAGGGAAAGCTGAACGGCCGTACCCTGCTGGGCTCCGCGAGGCTCGAGTTTCGTCAGCTCGGGCGCAGTGGCGAACAACGCGGAGGTGAGCAAGAGGGTGAGGCTGATAAGGATGGCTATGCGCATCGCGGTTGTTAGAGGACTCGCACCCGTCACTGGCGGTCCGGGCTCGGTTGCTAGCGTGCTGAGCTCATCTGCTTTTCTTGCAACGGTACGGGGACGAATTCCTTCCTCAATGCGCCCGTGGCGGGGTCGAAAAGTCGAATGCGTCCGTCGAACCCGGCCGCGAGCAATTCCTTCCCATCCGGCCGGAAGGCCAAGACGAACGTGCCTGCCGCGGGAACCTCGCAGGTTGCCACCCGATCGCCCGTCTCCGTGTTGTAGATCGGCACTTCTTCGGCAATGCCGCCGATCGCGGCGCGGCTGCCGTCGGCGTTGAAGGCCAACGCGTGAATCGGCCCCGGGAGTTCGTCGAACTTGCGAACCAAGGTCGAATCGTCGGCGATCTTGAGTGCGCGCGGCCGGTCCATCATGTAGAGGTAGGGCACACGATCGCTGCCTCCGATGAGAACGTGATCTCGACGGGGGTGGCGCGCGATCGCGAAGAGCTGCTCGCGCAGGAAGTTGACGTTCTCAATAAAGGCACCGCTCACGGCGTCGGCGAGCTTGGCGGCGCGGTCCCGGCCGACGGTGACGATGCGCTTGCCGTCGACGTCAAAGACG
>JAKZVK010000162.1:0-3039 GCA_047516085.1 Bryobacterales bacterium | reverse complement strand
CGCACGGCGAACAAGTCGTGGCCCGGGCAGACCATGCGGAAGCCCTGCTCGACGCGCCGTTTGGCCTGGTCGAAGCCATTGGTGACGTAGCCCGCCGCCACGCCCGTCTCCTTGGACGCCGCCACCACTTCCTGCACGAGGTCTTCCACGATGTCGTCGCTCATCGACGCCGCCCCGACCGAGCGCGACAGGTCGTAGGGGCCGATCAGGATGCAATCGACATCCGGCACGGCCATCATCTCGCGCACGTTTCCGATCGCCACCGGGCTCTCGACCATCGGGACGACCAAAATTTCGTCGTTGGCCTTTTCGACGTACTCGAAGAAGTCGTTGTTCGACAGGTGCGCCGTGCGGAAGCCCGTCGCCGAGCGGCCGCCCCGCGGCGGGAACTTGGCCGCCTGCACGATCTGCTCGCACTGCTCGGCGGTCTCGACCATCGGGATGATGATGCCCATCGCGCCGAGGTCGAGCACGCGGCCGATCCACGATGGCTCAAGCCCGGGCAGCCGCACGATGGGCGCGGTGTCGCGTCCAACGCAGACGCCGAGCGCGCCGCTGAGGGTGGTCTCGGTCCAGCCGCCGTGTTGCCACTCAAGCCAAAGGTAGTCGAAGTTGTGCTGCAGCGCCTCCTCGACGATCTCGGTCGCGGGATAGGAGACCGAGGGGCCGGAGATGAAGCCGCCTTCCAGGAGTTTGCGTCGTGCGTGGTTGGTTTGCATGGATGGGCTTTCGATTGCGGACCGGCGGTGGCCGTTGTGACGGGGAAAGATCTAATTGGGAAAGAATAGCAGGTCTGTTGGCGTCCGAATGACGGTGGGCCCCCGTGGTGGAAGGACTAACGGTGTGCTACCCCGGGGTTTCGTAGTGGAGGTTCCAGTTGCCGAGCTTGCGGAGGCGCGAGCCCGCCGGCTGGTGCGCGGGCATGCCGGCGTCGGCCCACTCTTCGAGCTCTTGGCGATGGCCCAGGCGCCGTAGCGCGTCCCATGAGGGGCTGAAGTCGTTGCGCGCATTCGTGTCCCAGAAGAACAGATGGTCCGAGCCCGCTTGATAGAGCGCGTGAGCCCGGCGGCGGTATTCGTCGCCGCTCAACTGCCGCGGCATCAGGTTCAAGGCCAGCTGGCAGCTCGTTCCCCGCGTGATGCGGTAGAAGAAGTCCGCGTCGGCTGGATCGACGAAGGAGTCCTTCGAGCTGTTGATGCCGCGAACCGACGAGTACGGCATCAGCGTGTCGACCAGGCCCTGCTTGACCCACTGCTCGAGGTCAAGGCCGTAGTAGAGGTTCTCCTCCTCGCTGCTCAGCACGATGGCGCTGACCTCGAATGGTTGCCGGCGGCTCCGCTGTGCGGCGATCTCGCTAAGGGCGTCACGCAACTCGCGCATGAACGTCGTCATGAACGTCGCACGGTACTTGAGCCAACGGGGATCGTTGTCATCGAGTTGCGTTGCGTCCTCGCCGTGTTGCGCGCGAAAGCCATCAAGCAAGGGCTGTTCGTATTCGAGGTAGGGCGGCCGCCGGTTGTAAGCCAAGCAGACGCCGTCGACAGGATATCCGGCGATCTCCCTGAGGTAACCGACGGCGATGTCGCGCACTCCTTTGAACGCATAGGAAAGCCGCGGCGTCGGACGCCCTTGCTTGTCTTGCCCGCGCCACTCCGGGTGTTGGTCGTAGGCGCCGCCCTCGTTCCACTCGTCCTGCGGCACGGGGAAGTGGAAGCCGCTGGGGCGGTAGGTGGCGTGGAACTCCAAGCCGATGGCGTGGGCGTGATCGGCTGCGACACGGAGAGGGTCGATGCCCTTCTCGCGCCAGGTCTGCCAGGTCTCCTTGGCGAGACGGTCGCCGACGCGGTAGGGGTCGTCAATCCACTCGTCCGCCGCCGTGATGCGGCCGAGCCGACTCGGATAGTACAGGCGGTCCCCCATGCCGGCTTCCCAGTAGATCCGCGAGAAATCCGTCTCTCGGAAGGGCTCGATCTCGCGCCGGATCTCGGCTTCGGTCGTTGGGCGGTAGGCGTAGGTGTAGCTCCAAGCGTCGTTATGACAATAGAGGAGGCGCGTCTCACCGCTCTTCCGCTCGGCCTCGAGTGTCCGCGCTTCTGTGTCCGTCAAGGGGACGAGCTTGACGTAGGCCAGCCACGCGCCGCTGCAGGAGTTCCCTAGCGAGTCGGGGTTTTCGGGCACCAGACGCCGGCAGAATTGTCGGAAGACCACCTCGTCTTGCCCGTTCAGCTCGATGGCGCGCCAGTAGTAGTCGTCCAGTTGCTCCTCGGACCGCTCGTGATGGTGAAGCATTGAGAAGGTCGAATCGCGCCCGAGACGCGCTTGCAGCTTCGTCGCCTCTTCGCCGGGGCCGTAGGAGCGCAGGCCAAACGAGATGGCGTACCAGCCCTTTTGTTTGAGCGGGAGACGAACCTCCGACGCGCCGGTGTTGCGGCCCGCCACGAGCATCACGCCTTGGAAGGTCTCGGTTTCGTAGTCGAGCAGCCGCCAGTGGTTGCGGCGGGGTTTTCTGGAGAGCGCCGAGGCGGGGAGGCATTGGCTCATGTCGGAGAGGTAGATGCGTTCTTGGTCGGGGGCTGCTTGGGCTAGGGGCCACCCTTGCAGGGAGTAGGCAACGGCGGCGGTTTTCGCGGAAGTGCGGAGGAACCGGCGGCGGGTGAGTGGGGTGTGGTGAGCCGGTGGCGTTTTGTGGTTCATGGCTGGCCTGGGTCGTCCAAGTTAATCTAGATCGGGTTGGCGATCTGCCCTCGAAAGCTTAGCTGGGTGGTGCGCGGGAAGCAATGGTGTGTTGGTGGGACTTGGCTTGGAAATGACCTGGAGGCGGGCGGTTGCGTTGGCCGAATGTCGGTGCCTACTGGGGCTGCTGCGCCGTTTGGAGGGGACCGCGGGTTCCCACCCGCGGCTGGGCATTGGCTCCTGACTAGACAATCGCCGGAACAAAAGCCTTTCCCTTTGTTTTAGAGTGGGTTAAGATCTAGTTATATAACTAGTCCATCAGGACTGCTTCCAAGGAGGTCCCATGGGGTTACCCATTCGAGTCCA
>JAKZVK010000161.1:0-9000 GCA_047516085.1 Bryobacterales bacterium | reverse complement strand
TTCGTCTTGTTCAGGTTTTCCTGAGCTATCAGTGATGCTATGTTGGTTGCGATTGAGAAACCAGCCATGATTTCCTTCCTTGGGAATTAGATTTTGTGCCAGAAGTCCATTTCTGGCCGGCACGGCACAGCCGTACCTGTTGTGTTCGTATCAGTGCTTATCGGCGCGAACGAAAAATGTTAGAGAAGGATTTGAAGTCGAGGGAAATTACGAGTGTAGCCGGAAGGTGTTTGGGTGCTGGTGCAATAAGTATTGTGGGCAGCTAAGTAACGCAGCATCGCACGCTTGCCATCCCAATGGAAGCGGCCAATCGAAACGTGGGGGCGAAACATGCTGTGCCTGTCTTCGAATCAGTTCGCAAAGCCGCCGGGCACGGCATGCCGTGCCCCTACATTGCCGGCGGCTCAGCGAGTTGACTCTTCGGCCAGGCCGACGGTGAGCGGCTTATCGTAGCCGGTCATCTCGAGGTAGCCGACACCCGTGATGTTCTTATCGGCTACCAGGCCTTTAGCTTGAACTGTGCCTTCGTATTGAACCGCGCCCTCCCAGTAGCTGGGGCCGCCGCGTTCAGCGACGACCTCTTGGCCATCGAGTGTAGTGCGGCATTCGAGTTTCAAGCCGAGCGGGATTACCTCGACCTGCCACGTAAGCGGGTATCGTCCGCCGGTCGACGGACTGGTCCAGTTGCGGCCGCCCGGTGTCATGCGGATGTCCTTCCAGTCGAGGTGGCGGCTTCGGCCCGCCGGGTCCACGTAGGTACCCGAAGAGTGGGGATCGGCGGAGCCGTCAGCGCGTCGCATGCGGTAGAGCATTACCTCGGTTTGGTCTTCGAGCTGGATACTCATCCAGTCCCAGCCCACTTGACCCGGCCCAAGGCTGTCGGTCGAAAACTCGTGGTCCATCCACGCCGTACCGGTGACGGCAAGGGTTTGCCGTTGTAGCGTGATGGTTCCCGCCACCGCCAGGCGACTGAACGAAACGTAGTGTGACGCCTTGCCCCTGCCCTCCGCCTTCTGGCTGACGCCGTTCCGGCCGTGGATGACAGGCGGCTTGGCCGGAGTCAACGCGAGGTCAAGCGTGAACTGGTCGGCAACGGCCCGAAGGCGCTGGGTCGCAAGAGGCTCGTCGAGCTGGAGCCATCGCACTTCCCAGTTGCCGTTCCAGATGCGTCCCTGACGGGCATCCACGCCTGCCAACCCGGGGCCGCTGCGATTCAGCCGGTCCTCCTTGAAGAATTGTTGGCCGTCGAGGTCGCTGAGTGTGAGGTGGGCCAGGTAGAGGTCGTCAAGTTTCCAGGCGGACTTGCCCGGCGAGTCAGGTTTTCCAGATAGGTCGCGGGCGAGCGCCTGGCGAAAGAAAGTCAGCTCGAAACCGAAGCGGCGGCCCTCGGAGGTCGTGAGGTTGCCGGTGTAATACCACCACTCCGTCTTGAACGTTGGGTGGCTGAAGTGATCTCTGGGGAACTCGTAGCGGTAGCCGGGTAGAGCCAGGTCCCACGCCCAGCCCAGCGCTGAAAGACTAAGCAGCAACAGTAGACTGCGAGTCATTGTGCCGCGGGTCATTCTTCGTGAACCACCTCAATCGGCGATAGCCGCGCCGCAATGCGAGCCGGGTAGAGTCCAGCGACAATCGCGGCTACATAAACCAGCGTGAGGGCGCCCAGCAGCAGGCCCACGGGTGCGTGGAACTGGATGGTCCAGCCGAAGGATTGCTTGTTGACGACGAAGATCAGAATCAGCGACAGTAACGCTCCGAGGCCCAGCCCAATCAGGTTCGACAGCAGCCCCAAGAAGCCCGATTCGAACAAAACGACCCGCCGGATCTGCCCCGCCGACGCCCCAAGAAACCGCAGCACGCCGATCTCCCCACGCCGGTCGATGACCAAAGCCAGCAGCGCCCCGGCCATCCCCATGATCGCCACCAGGATGGCGACTGCCTCCAACGCATACGTGATGGTGAACGTCCGGTCGAAGACACGCAGAGCTTCGGTGCGGAGGGTGCGGTTGGCCGTGATGAGGACCTCTCGTCCCGCCGTCGCTCGCTCGACCGCGGCGCGGCCGTCGTCGATGCTGACGGCCGGCTTCAAGTAGACCGCCAGATTGCTGGGAGAGGGGTCTGGTAGGTATTTCAGCAAGACCGAACGGTCCATGATGACATAGCCATTCTCGTTCGAGTAGTCATAGTAGATGGCGATGACGCGAAACGCCGGCTCGCGACCGCCCATCGGAAGCCGTAGCGAATCGCCGACCCGTAGCGAATGCTTGTCGGCGAATGCCTCGCTCACGATCACGTGGTCTCCAGCGGGCAACTCGGCGAGGACTTCCTGCTGAGCCCGGCCCGACAGGAACCGCACGTCCCCGAGCCGCGCGATGACCTCGGCCTGACCGGCCCCGAGCGTTGCGCGCCGCCCTTTGTAACGGATGGGGTACGCACGGAAACGATCGACCACATCGATTTCGCGTTGGCTCTCGATCCGGTCGGCGATGGCCGCGTCCATGGTCGGGTACTGTCCGGTGCCGCGGCGGCCCTGCGGCCGGACGTAGAAGTCCGCGCCGAGGCGCTGGTCAAGCCACACCGTCACGGTCTCGCGGTAACTGCCTACCATGATGGCGACGCTAACGAGCATGGCCACGGCGCTCGCGAGCGTGGCGACGAGCACCGAGGTCCTGGGCAACGCTCCGACTAGTCCGCGCGACGCCAGCACGCCCTCCGCGCCGAAAGCTCGCCGTACCATCCCGGAGGCGGCCCGCGTCACCGCTACCACCAACGCCGGGGTGGCCATCGCGCTAGCCACGATCAGCAACAAGGCTGACAGATAGCCCAGCAACGGCTTGCCGGCTACCGGCGGCGCCAACGACGCGAGCCACGCACCAGCGGCCGGCAGAGCAGCGTAGGCAAGGGTGCGGCCCACCTCTTGGCGCGCGTGGTACTCGTGCCGTCCCCGCGCCATGGCCTCGGTGGGAGCGACTAGCGCCGCCTCGCGCGCGGGCATCCACGCAGCCAGCAGCGATACGCCGACGCCCGCCGCCAGCGCGGCCACCGCCGTCACGGCCGTCACCACGATCTCGCCCGGAGTGCTGCTGAGGTAGAGGGCGTTGACAGTCGCGGCCATCAACTCGACCGCGCCGTCCGCCATGAGCCTCCCTAGCGCGAGACCCAGCACGCTCCCGACAAACCCCAGCAGTCCCGCTTCGGCCAGAAACGCTGCCTGCACGCCAAGCCGGGTCGCCCCGAGAGCGCGAGCCACACCGATCTCCGTCCGCCGGCGGACCACGGAAACTGCGATTGTGTTGTAGATCAGGAAAGCCCCGACGACCAATGAGATGTAACTCAATACCCGAAGATTCCACCGGAAAGCGCTGAGCATCTTACGGTTCTCTTGAGACCGCGTGCCCTTAAGTTGCATCGTGACACCGCTGGGCAGTGCGTTGCGGAGGATACTCGCTGCCTCCTCTGCCTGCGCGCTGGAGGGAAGGAAGACGTCGATGCGGTCGAGCCGACCCTGCCGCCCGAGGGCCTGCTGGGCGGTGGGAATGTCCATCACGACGATACCGTCGCGGCCCACGCCCGCCAAGCCCTCGGTCTCGAGAAGCCCGTGGACGGTATACTCCCGCGTCAGGTCGTTGACCGTCAGGCGAAGGGTCTCACCGGGCCCGGCGGCAAGGCGCGCCCCCGCCCACAGAGAATCTGAGCGGGTCAACAAATCGACATCGAAGCGCTCTCCTGAGAAGCTGCCCTTCAGCGAAACGTCGCCAATTAGGTCGAAACCAAACACCGGCGCGCTGACGCGATCCGGCTCAACCAGGGCGAAGCCCTCCACGCGCGGCGAGAAGCGTAAGGGATAAGGCAGGGCCGTCAGCTCGCCGAGCAGGTTTTCGTCCAGGCCGCCCACGGCGCTGATCTCGAAGTCGGCCTCACCGGTGAGTGATTCGAGCGACGACCGGAAGGAGCCCGTCGCCGCCTCGCCCGCTAGGTGGATCGCCACGACGACGGCAACGCCCAGGGCGACGGCGAAGGTGGTGAGTGCGGTCCGCGCGGGCTCGCGGCCCAGCGGCCGGACGATCAGGCGGAAGAACAGAGTCACCGCTTGGCTCACGGGTGCCGGATCTCCTCGATACGTCCGTCACGCAGGCGGACGATGGAGTCGGTGACCTCGGCGGCCTCCAGGCTATGGGTCGCCATGAGGATGGTGGTTTCGAGTTCCGTGGCTACTCGGCGCAGCAGCTTCATGACGACCTCCGCGCTCGTTTCGTCAAGGTTCCCGATCGGTTCATCGGCCAGCAAGATCTTCGGGGAGTGGACCAGCGCCCGGGCGACGGCGACCCGCTGCATCTCTCCGCCCGAGAGTTGGTGAGGTAGGCGATCGGCGTAGCCATCCATCTCGACCCAGTCGAGGCGCTCCCGCGCGGCGCTTCGTGGCTGTGAGACGCCTGCCAGCATCAGGGGCAGCTCGACGTTCTCGACGGCGGTGAGATTCGGGAACAGTTGGAAGAATTGAAAGACGAAGCCGACCTGTTCGCGTCGGATGGCGGTCAGTTCGGTATCGCCGAGGCCGGACGTGACGGCGCCGTTGATGTGAATGCGGCCGGAGGTGGGGAAATCCATGGCCCCGGCGAGGTTAAGCAGCGTGGTCTTGCCGCAGCCGCTACGGCCGACGATGGAGATGAACTCGCCCGGCGCGGTATCCAGCGACACGCCGTCGAGGGCGTGCACTTCCTCCCCGTCGGCACGGTAGGTCTTGGTGACGTTCTCCAGGCGGAGAACGGGTGACGTTGACGGGCCCAACCTCAAGTGTATCGAGAGGGGCGGCCCGCTTGGCGGGATGCGTGCGGCGCGGCACGGAGTCGGTCCCCTTGCGGGCCCTCCAAAAGCAACAGCCGATCCGAGCCGGCCCCAAACTGAATCGACATGTTTGACGCCGGCAACTCAAGCCCCGAAATGCTTTGCCTTCACGAACTGAACCGCCACAAATAGCATCGTGCCGACGTAACAGGCGACAAAGACATTCAAGCCGTCCTTGATGTATGCCTGCGTTAAGTACTGTGGTGCATACCAATTCGCCAGGCCACAGATCACCGATGCAAGCAACAACCTCCATGTCCAACTCCATCAGAAACTCCCACCTCTCCCACTAGCCGTCGCGAAGGCCACCCGCTCCCTGAACTTGTCAGGCGTCGTCTGAGTCCCATCGTGTACCTTCGTACCCTCGAAACTATGCAACGCCATGCCACCCGCATGGCCACGAAACGGGCCAACGGCGCCCGTTCCACCGTCCTCCGAAGCCTCTTCATTCCTTGCTTGGCTTCACTCACATCATCAAGGTCCACCTGATCTTCATACGCCTGTGTGAGGTTCGGGCGGATGATCCATAACGAGATCACCCCGAGGACGGCCGCGATTTTATAAACCGTGGTTTCACCGCACCAGGCATACATGACCAGGCCCGCTGTCACGAGCGCTCCATAAAACGGGAGACGGAAGTACACCCAGAGTAACAGCCTTCCTTACGACCACTTTTCTCTCTCTGAATCCTGGTCTCAGGGAATCGAATCTATCTCCATTGTTATCGATAATGCCTTCGAGAACTCCCTTGAAGCGCCCTTGAAGAGTGCTTTGTCTACCCAATGGGCTGGACGCTCCCGCCGCCTCACCCAGTCAAGCGAGCTGTACCAACAAGGAGTAGCCCATCATGAAGAGCATGATGGTGGACGTGACCCAGAGGGCAAGCGTGATCCAGCCTTTGGGTACGACGCCGGCCGGGAGGTGACGGTAACGCAGGTAAATCGTCGAGAAAGCGATGACCGGCAACAGCGACGCTTCGGCGGCACCGCCGATCTTGACCATCAACACCGGCTCGCGCACGAACAGGTAGCAGAACGCCGGGACGATCAAGTACGTCGCCACGAAGAACCGCGTCGCCTTCAGCCGTGCACCGTAGTCGCGCTTGTCGTAAAGGCCCAACATCCCCACCAGATCGGCGAGCATCCGCGAGTGGCCTGCCGTGGCCGCGAAAACCGTCGAGTAGAACACGACGACTGAGCCAACGAGAAACAGGCCGTGGGACCATTCGCCCAGCGTCTCGGTGTACATGTTCGAGAGCGCCTTGACCATTTCGGTTCCCTGCGGCATGACGCCCATCCCGTGGAGCACGCCCGCGCCCAGCAGGTAGAAGGCGACGGTCGCGAAAGTATAGATGGCCATCGAGCTGAGAATGTCAACGCCCATGACGTTGATCCAGCCGCCGGCGCGGTTGCGCCAAGCCGGGCTGCCATCAGGCGGACCCGAAAAGCGCGCGTAGCCCTTCTCGATACACCAGTAGGGGTACATGGCCAGTTCGGTGGCGCCGACGCCCGTGATGCCGAAGACGGCAACGGCGGTCAGCAGGCCTCCCTCGGGCAGGTGGAACGACAGGCCGTCAACCACGCTGGCCCAGGAGAAGTACTCCGGACGCGAGCCCAACAGAAAGGCGGAACTGACCGTCAGCGCCGTGAAGCTGACCACCAATCCCACCGACACCTTCTCGACCAGCTCGTAGCGCCCGAAGGTCAATAGAATGACCGTGCCAACGCAGATAATCCACACCCAGGCGGTGATCGACACCGCCGGGACCAGAAGCTGCATGACTTCGCCGATGGCACCAAGCATGGCGCCGATGGTCAGCAAGGTAGCGACAATCATCAGAAACCACAGCCACACCACCCACGAGACGCGAAAGCGGGGTCCGGGGATGCGATCGAAAGCCTCCAAGGCCGTCTCGCCGGTGCCCACGGTGTAGCGGCCCAACTCGCCTTGTACCACGGTTTTGACGACGCAACTGACCAGGATCAGCCACAGCAGCGTGTAACCGTTCTCCGCACCGAGCACGGTGGTCGCGACCAGTTCGCCGGAGCCGACGATCGCGCTGGCGAGAATGAGTCCCGGGCCGATGCGGCGCACGATGCGGCCGAGGGTTCGGGGCGGTTGCTGGACGGCGTCGGGGGTGAGTTGGTAGGGGTCTGTTGGCGGGGCGTCCAGCATATGGGGAACCGCATGGTAGCGCAGTTAGAGGGGTTCAAGCCGGGCGGACCTCGGATCCGCCGGCAGGCCTACGCCCTCCAGCCCCACCTTTGACGCCGCTGCAAGATACCTGCTAAGAGTGAAGGCTGTTCACCCTGGGGGCCGGTCGCGCGCCAACCCGCATGAAGCTTTCCGTCGTCATCCCGGTCTACAACGAGGCGGGGACCGTTTCTCAGATCCTCGATCGCGTCCAGTCCGTCGACATCGACAAGGAGATCATCGTCGTCGACGACTGTTCGAGCGACGGCACGGGCGACGTCCTGCGCCAACTCGCCCCACGCCATCCCAACCTCACCCTGCTCCAGCACGAGCGGAACATGGGCAAGGGCCACGCCCTACGAACCGGCTTCGTGGCGGCGCGCGGCGACTACGTCATCATTCAGGACGCCGACCTCGAGTACGACCCCAACGACTACCACAAGCTTCTCGCGCCCCTCGACGAAGGCAACGCCGACGCCGTCTACGGCTCGCGCTTCATCACCACCCAAGCGCACCGCGTGCTCTATTTCTGGCACTCGGTCGGCAACAACCTGCTCACCTTGCTTTCGAACATGATGACCGACCTCAACCTCACCGACATGGAAACCTGTTACAAGGTCTTCAGGCGCGAGTTGATCCAGGCCATCCCGCTCGAGGAAGATCGTTTCGGTTTCGAGCCCGAGGTAACCTCCAAACTATCGAAG
Source organism: Bryobacterales bacterium (assembly GCA_047516085.1). Classification (GTDB taxonomy): domain Bacteria; phylum Acidobacteriota; class Terriglobia; order Bryobacterales; family UBA6623; genus JAKZVK01. The sequence continues at coordinate 1,261 of JAKZVK010000161.1, read as the reverse complement.
GCCGGCGCGCGCATCTACGAGGTCGGCATCGCCTATCACGGGCGCACCTACGCCGAAGGCAAGAAGATCGGCATGAAAGACGGCTTTCACGCCCTCTGGTGCATCCTCAAGTACCGCCTCAAGCCGCTAAGAATGTCCGCCTGGCAACCGCCGACGGCACTGGCTTCCGAACCGCGGCCGTAGGCGCTGGTGAGCGGCACTTGGCGTGCTGTGCCCCGCTTCCCTGCCCTAGCCTCAGCTACACGCGAATGTCTGCAATTCAATCCCGATCAAGGGCCGCTCGTTCCTGAAGGCCGCGCTTCAACGCAAACAAGCCGGCTTCCAGCCGCACCGGGTAGGGCTCAGGCTCCTTCAGGCGTTTCACCGACTCGTCCAACCTCTTCAACTCCTCGATCGTTCTTTGGCGAGCAGCCTCGATCGGCACCGCGTCATAGACGCAGCGTCCCGCACGGAATACAGGAACCAGCGCGTCCTCGCTCGGGTGATCGGCGGGGAAAATGGTGGCCTCTGTCGGGTTCTCCGGGTCGTGAAGCTTCCAATCCCCGGCCGGCGGCGTTGACTCGTCGTAGATCGCGTCCGCCACATACTTCCCTTCCCTGCTAAACCGCCGCACTTGCAGCACACCGGGCGTGGAGCCCTTCGCCGGCTCGTCGGACAGTTTTATCTTGTGCTCCCATGCGCCACCAGGCTCACGAATCGCCGATAGCTTGTAGACGCCTCCCAGAGCGGGGTCATCATGCGCCGTCGCTAGGCGGGTGCCGACGCCCCACACGGTAACCCTCGACCCGCGCTTCTTGAGGTCGGTGATGAGGTACTCGTCGAGGTCGCCGGAAGCGACGATGAGCGCATCGTGGAAGCCCGCCTCGTCGAGCGTCCGGCGCGCATCGCGGCTCAGCGGAGCCAGGTCGCCCGAGTCAAGCCGAATGCCGACCATCTTGTGGCCGGCAGCCGCCAGCTTCTTTCCTGCTTCGATAGCACGCTTCACGCCCTCGGCCGTCTGGTAGGTGTCGACCAGGAAGATGCAGTTGTTCGGCATTGCTTGTGCGTAGGCGTCGAACGAATCCGCCTCAGTGGGAAACGACATAATCCAGCTATGCGCATGGGTGCCGCGGACGGGAATGCCGAACAGCTTGCCGGCCAGGACGTTCGAGGTGCCGCTGCAGCCTCCGACGTAGGAGGCGCGGCTGGCCGAGACGCCGCCGTCGGGGCCTTGGGCGCGGCGCAGGCCGAACTCGAGCACCGAATCACCCTCCGCGGCCAT
>JAKZVK010000160.1:0-4027 GCA_047516085.1 Bryobacterales bacterium | reverse complement strand
CACGATGCTTTCGGGTTTGGGCCGCGCAGGGGTTTTGAACAGCGGCTTCGGAACGCGCTTCGTCGATTTCGATCTCGACGGCGAGCAGGATCTCTTGATCGTCAACGGGCATGTTCTTGACAATGTCAGCTACTATCGGCCTGCGGTCCAGTATGCCGAGAAGAAGATGCTGTTCCGCAACGTTCAAGGGCGGTTTCACAGTGTTAGTGACACCTCGGGCTCCTTTTTTTCCAAGCCCACTGTGGGCCGCGGCTTGGCGATAGGTGACTTCGACAACGACGGCGACATGGATCTGCTCGTGTCTAACAATGGTCAGCAAGGCGAGCTCGTCCGAAACGATCTAGCTAACGATCACCACTGGCTGGCCCTCTCCCTCCGCGGCGTGACCAGCAACCGGGACGGCATTGGCGCGCGTATCAAGGTGGTCGCGGGCGGGCGTGTTCAATACACCCAAGCGAAGGGAGGCATGAGTTACCTGTCAAGCTCCGATCCCAGGCTGTACTTTGGTTTGGGCCGCGCAGACAAGGTAGATCTCGTGGAGATTCTCTGGCCCTCCGGCAAGATCGATCGGCTCCAGGGCATAGACGCCGATCAGTTTCTTACTGTTAAAGAAGGCGCGGGGCAGGTTCCGAGCCCCGGTCAGAGTTTGCGATGAGACTGTGGCTTCCTTGCGTCCTCGTCTCCCTGAGCTACGCGGCGCAGGCGCAGGGCCCTCCACTCAGCGAGCGTCACCGACAAGGCATGGCTCATCTTCAGCAAGCAGCAGTCCACTCTGAAAACCAGCGCGACGCCGAAGCTCTCGTGGAGTTGGAGCAGGCATATGCACTGCTGCCGCCTTCTTACGGGCTGGCGAAGCTACTCGGCGAGGCGTACCTGAAGACAGAAAATCCTAAAGCCGTCGAAGTGCTCACCCAAGCGACCGAGCTGAATCCCGTTCCGGAAGCTTGGGAGAGCCTGGCTAAGGCGCTTGCGGTAAGCGGCCAGTTCGACCAGGCCATTGACACCTTTGTCGGCAAGACGAAGGCTGATCCTAGCAGCACCCTCTTTCGTTTACTGCTCGGGGAAGCGTACTGGAATCGGTCGAGGTTTCAGGATGCCCTAGAACAGTTTCAACTCGCGGCGAAACTGAGCCCGGCCTCCGCCCGCGCCCACTTCTGGACCGGGTACGCACAGCAATTACTCGGGAATCCCACCGCGGCGAAGCACTCACTGGAAATGGCACTCAAGCTGGACCCCGGACACACCCTCGCCAACCTGACCATGGGGCACCTGCTGGCCGATGAAGGAAACGGGCAGCAGGCCATTCGGTTTCTCGAACGCGTGTCCGAGGAGAAGCCCGAAGATTTTGAAGTTCGTTTGAAGCTTGCACAGGTCTACTTGGACCTTCAGAGCTTCGATCGAGCGCTAGCCCAACTCACAACGGCAGAGCGGTTAGCGCCCGAGAACAAACGGGTTTTTTACCTGCTCGCACGCCTTTACAAAGCCACCGACCAGGCCGAGCGGGCCAGGCGCGCCCTGGCAACCTTCAGCAAACTTGAAGCAGCCGAACTGGAGAAAAAGCGCCTGCAGAACGTTCCCTATATAACGCCTAGATGATCGGTACACAGCGGTCATGGAGCATGCGGATCTGGCAAACAGGAGACGAAGGCGTTTCGCGGGTCATACGGGTGGTCACACGATAGGCTGTGCGAAAGTTCCTTCAGTACGCTCGGGGCAAACTGAGTCGCGATCACAACATGTCATCTTTACCACAACACGCCGAAGACCATGAAGCCCGACAGGGTCAGCAAAAGTGCTGCCGACAGAGCCGGCTGGGCCCACCAAGGAACTCTTCCACGGACGGCAAACGGCGAGGAAACCATCTCCGGCAGCGTCTCCCGCGAAGGGGCCAGCCAGCCCGACGGGCGAATCACTTGCTGAGGATCTTTGGTCCAGCCCCACAGCAGCGAAGCAGCGAGCATCGCCGCCGCGGTGATTCCCATGCTCCACGAATAGGCGGCGAATCTCTCGGTGAACCAGAAAGGCAGCAGGCCGGGCGCGTCGGCACTGCCGCCCAGATTCGACGCCGCCAGCCCATAGATCGAACCGGCGACCAGCCCCACGAGCCCGCTACGTCGATGCACCCGGGTTAACGCGCCCATCAGATAAACGGTCATCAACGGGGACGAAGACGCTGGTGATACGTACGAAGAAATCAATGATGTTCGACGAGCCGAGGATAAACGGAACGTAAGCGAACGACACGGCCACGATGAGGATCGTGGCGGCGCGGCTGACGGCAAGATAGTGGGCCTCCCTGGCCCCGGTAACGAGAAACCGGCCATAGATGTCGCGTGTGAAGACGGCCGAAAGCGCCGCCCCGATACCTTCAAACGTGCTCACCGCCGAGGCAATCACCCCGGCTACGACGACTACTTTGACACCGCTGCCGAGATACTGATCGACCAGCCAAGGGTAGATGACGTCGGACTGCGCCAGCCCGGGCAACAGGGCCCTTCCAAAAATGCCCAGCGTGGAGCTGAAGTAGCCCGACAGAATGATCAGGCCGCTTCCGACGACGACGCTCATCTTCATGTCCCACAGCGAGCGGGCCCCAAACATCTTCATGGTCTGCGTGTGGTTGACGACGAAATATCCCGTGGCGATCAAGCACCAGCCGATCACCACGACGACAGCGGGGCTTCGCCCGGCACGCTGTCCGCCCATGCGCAATAGCGTCTCGGCCTGGCCAGCGCCTTCCTGCCTCACCAGGGCCTCGGTGGCGCCCTGGAGACCTCCGACTTCTCGCCAGATGGCCAACCAGAGAACGACGATGGCCGTTAGCATCATCGCGCTCAGCAACAAGTCGACGGCGGCGACGGTCTTCAAGCCGCCCCAAGCTGAATACAGAGTCGTCCCGGCGGCTACGATCACGACCAGAAACCAGGCGGCTTGCGAGTCAAGATGGACCACCTCGGTGAAGATCAAGTGTAAGGCGACGGCAACGGTCGCCAGCGTGCTCGTGCGGTACTGGATTTGCCCTAGCCCGACTTGCGCAATTCGGGGGTGGGAGAAGGGGTAAGTGGCTTGCTTTCAACACCGGCATCGAAAAGGTCGGCACTACAGCCCGGCGTTGGCGTGTGCCTGGACTTGGGGCGGCGATTGGCCCGGCAACCGCAGCCCCAGTCGGCTCAGCAATAACGCCACGTCCGCTTCCGGCTCGGTATAGCGGCTCAGTACAATCTCTCGCCCGTCCGTGGTCGGCAGATGCACGTCAATCATCGCGATCCCCGCAAGCTTTTCCAGAATCGCCCGCACCGTCAGCCCGCCGGCGTGACGGCGGGCCAGGTTCCGCAACGTCGCGTGTAAACAGTACGCCAAAAAGCTTACAAAGATGTGCGCCTCGATGCGGGCGTCCGTCCGGTGGTAAATCGGACGCACCGCCAGGTCCCCTTTGAGATCCTTGAAAGCTTGCTCGATGCGCGTCAACAACAAATAGTTTTCCCATGCCAGCTCCGGCGACACGGCCCGCATGTTCGAGCGCAGCAGATAACGACCCTCGCGGCGCTGCACCCGTCGCAGTTTGTCGCGCTCCAACTCGTAGCCGAACGTGGACGGTTTCGCAGCTCAGTGCGGGCAGTGGGTTGCGGTCGTCGGCAAACAGGGCGAGTTGTCTAGCCGGCTGGTGGCCGGTGGCCAGCGTTTCGATGGTGCGGACCCACCCGGCGCGTTGGCGGTCGTTGAGTTCGCCGAGGTGCAACAGCTGGCGTTGGACGACGCGGCCGCCGCGCACGCGACGGTTCTCGACGACGCTCCAGTAGCGGTGTGGTTTGCCGTCCTTGCGGCGGGTCTTCGCGCGCAGGAACATGGTTCTATTGTGAACCGCGCAGCGAGAAAGTAAAGGGGGTAGGTCGGCACTACAGCCGTTGTGGCGAGGACCGCGAATGACGTCAAAGAACTTAGGGTTCCGCGACCCTCAAAAAAACTTGTGAGCGAGCCGAATCGCGAAAGTCGGGCTAACGCGCCGATGACCCGCATGCTCGGATCG
>JAKZVK010000159.1:0-5179 GCA_047516085.1 Bryobacterales bacterium | reverse complement strand
TCCGCCGTTCGCCACTCGTTGCCGGGTGCGTCCGGCTCGCCGACAGCCCCCATCACGTAGTACCGCACCACCGGCTCTTCGTCGACACCGTTCTTCGCGTCTTTCAGGTAATGATCAAACCACCGCACCATGTGCTCCATGACGTCGAACGTCGAGTTGGCGGGATACTCCAGCTCCCCGACCTTCGTCGACGTCTTGTTGTAGCGGCCGTGGAGCCACGGGCCAAGCAACAACTGCTGCCGGCCTCTCGAATTGGGCCCTCCTTTGTGCTGGCGTCCGATGAAGCTCTGGATCGACCCGACGCTCATGTAGTCGTGCCAACTGCCGATCGTGAAATTGGGTACATTCATCTCTGCGAAGTGCCGTGTGCAGTCTTCCTGCTCCCAATACTCGTCGTAGGTCGGGTGCTCAAAAGTGTCCCGCAGCCAACGGTCGTTTTCTTCAGGGACGCGGCACACCCGAGCCATGGTCTTGAAGCGATTCGGCTTGGTGGCGCCGCCGATGCGATAGCCCTCGTGAAAGAGGCTCAGCCCCGTGTCAATCATGTATTGAGCCACCAGATGCGGCGGCTCGGTAACGGCGAGAAAGTTCTGCGCGTACCCGCCCTGCGACGATCCGAAGGTTCCGACCTTGCCTGTCGACCACGATTGCGCAGCCAACCATTCGACGGTGTCGTAGCCATCTTGCCGCTCGCCCCAGGCCAGTGAGCGATAGCCGTCCCAAATGCCTTCAGAGAGATGAGACCCACGAAAGTTCTCGGCCGCGACGACATAGCCGTGGGAGGCCAGGTCGGCCAAGCCTTGGCGCGTCCGGTCGGCACGCAGGTCGGCGTATCGTTGTTCCAAGAGCACCGGCCACGGGCCCGTGCCCCCCGAGACGTTCCCAGGGAAATAGAGATAGGCAGACAGCTTCTTGCCGTCACGCATAGGAATCATCACATGCTGCTCGGTGGCCGAGCCCACTTGCACGCCGTCTTCGGAAAGCGAGGCGTCTCCGCACGACGTCGCGACGAGAATAACCACCGTAATCAACAGGACTGTCCACAATACGCAACTTAGCTTCATGATCCTAACCAGGTAATCAACGACAGCTACCGGCGTCTGGATGTTCGCGCCACGCGGCGGCTTCCCCCGGCCTTGTCTACAAACATGCGGTGGGCAAGCCGATTCACCACACGGGAACCTTCAATCTCTTCGCTCGTTTCGGGGTCGACACCGTAAATGACAAAGTCCATATCGATCTCGACGAGCCGCCTGCTTTCCGACGGTTTCCAGTTCATTGTGACCGGTACATACAGTGGGATCACATTCCGGCCGCGTGGCTCAAGAATCGTGGCGTTGCGGCCTTCGTTGACGGGCCCGAAGGCCGTGTCATAGTCGATCTCTATGTCATCGGACCATTGAATCTGGAAGGCATTGACTCCGCCTGTATCCTTCCCCGGCGTGGGAAGATCCTTTGTGCCTGCCGCAAATCTCACCGTCAGTTGTTGGGCCTGGAGGGCTATCGGGAAGTTACGTTCATTGGTAAACGAACACTCACCGATAAACAAGAGCCTTTGCTGGTAGTTCGAGCCGGAGGCCTGCGTGGTCTCGTCGAGCCGATGGGTCTCGATGTCTCCCAGTTTGATGGCCAAGATTGTACTCTTCTGGGCCTTTCTTAGTAGCGCCTCGTGAGACTCCTTGGGAAAGATCGAGACGTTCCACTCGAACAGTGTCCACAACGCTGCTCCAAGCAACGCAACGATTTTGGCGATATTGAAAAACCCGTCTGTCCATTGGGAGAAAGTTGCCGCCCGATTATCATTGGGGCTCTCTGCCATGTCGTATCACCGGGAAAGATAGTCTAACTATTTTCAACTAGCTGAAGGTACTTTTCTCGTCCGCGGTCAAACCGCCCGATCGCGATGGCCTCATCCGCCTGGCTGGCGAAGGTGTAGTTCTTACGAATGAAGCGCATTGAGTTTTCGATCTCGTCGATAAAGACCCCGCAGGCTTCGGCCGAACGGTGCGGCGAACCCGGTACGCGCAGATAGACGGGGCTGGTGTGGGCAAAGACCTTCGTGCCGGCATGGGTCTTGCTCGATGAGCGCACGCGCGCAGCGATCCAGCCCCCGCGTGTTACCTTGATCTCTCGCTGCAGGGCGGCCTCACGCTGACCCGCCGCCAACACCTCGGCGACGACCTCGCCATTCTGCAGGATCTCCAAGCGGTCAAACGGCAGCCGCGAATCCGCGCGCGCTTCAACCTGCAGCGGCTCGCCGGGGTCCAGGCCGCCCAGCGTCGCGCCCGCCTTCCTCCCATTCACGGTGAACTCCAGCAACGGGCCGTTCGAGACAAACGTTCGCCCCGCCCGTAAGCCGGCGATCCACTTGTCGTAGTCTAGCTCGCCGTCGATTTGCACGTACACGCGGTTGTGGTCATACACCCACCAGTCCGTTCCCGACGACACCGGAAGCCGGAAGCCGGCGTTCAGCAGCGAGTAATAGCGTTCGTAGTCCGCGTCCAAACCATCGGCTAGGTTGAAGGCATCCAGATGCCCCAGCGCTGCCGTGACCGGTAGCTCCATGCCCATGCCGTTGTGGCACCAGATGGTGATGCCGCCGATGCTCTTCGCCTCCTCGCACAGCATCGAAAGCGTGGGGTAGTCATGCGCCTTGCCGTCCCACGAGAGTAGCCCGGTCGAGACCGGTTCAACCAGCCGCGGGATGTCCAAGAACAGACAGTGCCCGTAACCGATGGTGCCGAAGGTGGAATTGTTGCGCGCCTCCTCACCCATATCCATCAGCGTGCCGTGCTTTGAAAACTCGGGCAGGCGGCCCACCGGATAGCGGTTGGTGATGTAGGGCGAGTCGTTGCGAATCAGATAGCTGATGCAGCTCACGTCGAGCCCCTCGGCCGGAGGCACCATGCGCAGGCGGTCATCGGGGTTCTCGTCGATCTCGAGGTGATAGTGCGTGTGAGTGTTGCCCGAATACCAACCAGCCGCGTGCAGGTCCCGCAGCGGCCGCACTTCAAAGTCGTGGACATGCGTAATGCCCGCGCCGACCTCGGTGAACTGCACCTCGGCCGAGTAATCGATGCCGCGCACCACCTCGATGCGATAGCGTCCCGGCGGCACGGCCGCTTCGTAGTCCCCTCGCGCGTAGAAGTAATGGCGCACATCAGGCTGCGTGCGCTGCGGCATGGTCTTGATGGCACTCTCGGGCAGGTACGACTCGTTCGATGCCGTGTTCGTCACGCGAACCTTCGCCGCAACCGGCGCACCCGTGCGGGCGTCCCTCAAGCTCCCGCGGATGATGCCCGGCGTTTCGGTATCGGGCTTCTGCGCCCGCAGCGGATTGGCAGGCAGCAACAGGCTCCCGGCGCCAATCAACGGAATCGACTCGAGAACCTCGCGGCGCGTCGGGTGGTGGTGATGACCCATGCGCATGAGAGTAGTTCACATGCCGGCGATTTGCAATGACGCGTCCGCCGACGTGTACGCCGGTGGGAACTTTCGCCGAGAGTTCGCGTACACCCCATCAAGACCGGCTGATCACCAGCCCCCAACGAACCAGCCTCAACCAATAAGGAGATGACTTCCATGCAACGACATCTACCGGCCACACTAGCCGCCACACTGGCCCTCGCTACGCTGTTGCTTGTACCGAGCGCCGCCGGCCAGGAAACCGCCCGCCCGTGGATACACATTCACGTGACTGACCAAGGCGAGAAGGCTGCCAACGTCCAGGTCAACCTGCCTCTCTCGGTCGTCGAGATCGGTCTGAGCGCCGCCCCTGACAAGGTGGTCGAAAAGGGCCGCCTCAAGCTCAAAAATGCCAACCTGACCGTCGACGATCTCCGCCTCATGTGGCAGGACCTCCGCGGGGTGGGCGACGCCGAGTTCGTCTCTGTCGAGGACGAGAAACAGCACGTTCGCATCGCGCGCCGAGGCAACACGCTTCACATCAACGTGGATGACCCGACGGGCGAGAACGAGAAGGTGCGCATCGAGATTCCCATTGAAGTGGTCGACGCCCTCTTCGACGGACAAGGCGAGGAACTGAACCTGCGCGCCGCCATTCGCCGCCTTGGCAGCCAACGGGGCGAGATCGTCAAAGTCGATGACGGCGACAAGAAGGTTCGCATCTGGATCGACGAGACCAGTTAGGCTCTAACCGGCCCCGGACGCCGAGTCCGGGGCCGAGACTGTAACAGAAGAAAGAAACCCCGCCATGACACGCAAACAAAAAATCGCACTCGCCGTCGCGGTTGCCATCTTGGTCCCCGCCAGCCTGCTGGCAACGGCCACCTACTGCGTCGTCGATGTCCGCGCGGGCGGCGACAGCGACGAACGTATTTTCTTGCCCGTCCCATTGGCGTTGATCGAAGCGACACTCTGGTTGACGCCCGAAGACGCAACCCGCTTCCAGGTCTCTGAACTCGCCGAGTACCAGGCGCTGCTCGCCGCGGCCGTGGAGGATCTGGCCACGGTCGACGAGGCCACGCTGGTCTCGGTGAAAACCTCAGACGAAACCGTGCTGGTGACGAAGAGCGGCCCCGACCTGGTCGTCAGCGTGTCGACCCCGAACGAGACGGTTCGGGTCCGGGCGCCGTTGGCGGTGGTGGCTGAGATTATCAATTCCTACGACGGCGATAGCTTTGGATTCGCGGAAGCGGTTTCTGCTTTGCGGGGCTCGCCGGGAGAACTCGTGTCCGTGATGAACGCCGAAAGCGAAGTCCACATTTCCATCTGGTAGGTCGCATCTCCAATCGGTAGGGCCGGCTGAGCCTTCATTGCATCTTAGCCGTGGCCTCGGCTACCCTAGCGGTGCCGGAAATCCTGGAAGATTCCTTCCGGAGGAGATCGCCCTATGATGCGGCTGTGCTGCTTGTCCCTCAGTTATGCCAAACAGTTCAATGCCGGCACGATGGACATCTTCAAGTTCCTCGACACCTGCCGCGAACTGAATCTCGACGGCGTCTCGGTGCATATCCGCAATCTCAACGGAACCGACAAGGCGCATCTCAAAGAAGTGCGCCGGCGCTGTCTCGACCTCGGTCTGACGATGGCCTGCTTCTGCGTCTCCACCCGCTTCGGCGGCCCGGATGAGACGCACCCGGCTGAAATCGCCAAGGCCCGCGAGGCGATGGAAGTGGGGATGTTCCTGGGCGCGCCCCTGCTGCGGGTCTTTGTCGGG
>JAKZVK010000158.1:0-4172 GCA_047516085.1 Bryobacterales bacterium | reverse complement strand
TGGTTGTGACCGTCCAGGTTCCAGTATTGGCGCCAGTCCGACGTGCTGCCGTCATGAATCTTCTTCGAGAGTTCGGTGAGTTCGTCGAACACCAGCGCTGCGAGATCGCCCACGTTCGCCGGGCTCCCCTTGTCGAGCGTCTGGACGACTTGCCTAGTGTCGCAATGTCGGTATTCCTGCTCCCTGCGCTTTCTCGCCTGAAGGCTGCCCGCACACGCGATCGCCGACAACCAAGGCTTCGCGTCAGCCGCGTTCTCAAGCGCCGCGAGTGCCGCCGTTGCGGCGGCGCTCGGGTTGTCCCCGAGCGTCAAAACCAAATGGGACACAGCCTCATACGCCGACTCCGACAGACCATGCCGCCTAAGCGCCTCTCCCGCTGCGACAACGAGCGGCTCGATGTCGGGGGGCTCCACGCGGCGAGCGAGGTCGTCCCTGTAGACGCGTCTGGCCGCCAGGAACACCCCCAGCCATTTCAAGCTGACCTCGTCTTCGGTCAAAAATAGCAGGTCGTCCCGCCAACGCTCTGGGTCCATGAAATAACCCGCCATCAGCCAACAACTCCGTTCCCCCGGCGACTGGCCGTCTCGGTCGAGGCGCTCCTCTACTACGCGGCCTACCTCGGTCCAGTCGCGAACGGCGAGGGCCGCGTGAAGCGACCAGCACAACGCCTGCAACGCCGCATCCGTCTCCGCCGGCGGGAATCGCTTGAGCACCGGCAGCGTTGCCAGCCCGGCGACTTCGCGATGGTCTTCGGCGCCCCACAGCTCGTGGAGTTCTGTCGCCAGCTGCACCCCCGTCTCGAGCTTCCGTACCGCGGAGCGGCAAAGCACGTCGGCTACAAGCGCCGGATCGTCGCGCAAAAGGGTTCGAAACCACTCCGGTCGGTACGTGTCGGTCTGACCGGTATAATTCGGGTCGACGCCCTTCCGCGGGAGGGTGTAGAGAATCGTCACGGCTAGACGGATCTGATCTTCGTTCAGGTCGCTCACCGAAAGCCGACCCGACTGCTCCAGGCTGTGCAGTCCGGCAGCGAAGGGCAGCACGAGCAGATTGACCTTTCCTTCGTCGAACAGCCGAACTACGTCGTCGCTGTCCGGTAAATCCTCGCGCCCGATCGTTCCTTCTATCTCCGCGAGCAGGACATCCGCCGGCTGCAACGAACGGCAGGCGAAGTCAGTCAGACGTTCCCGAGTCGTCCTACCTGCGGGCTGCCCGGCGATCCCGAGGTACGCCTCCGCCGCCTGATGCAGCAGCCGCGGCCCCACCTGCGGCGCCTTCGATGCCGACGAAAGAACGGGCACCTGCGCCCGTCCGCGCGGTCGTTCCGCGGGCTCCTCCGGTGACTCCGCCTTTGTCCCGTCCTCGGGCCGGGACTCCGGTCCCGTCGGATGTTCGGACATCCGGTCGAACTGTCGTAGCAGGGCCTCATCTGCGGCTAGGTCGGCGCGGGCGCCCTCGACAGTCAAACCACTCGCCCCACGCCCGTCCGTCACACAGTCGAAAAGTTCGCGCAGGTAGAACGATGCGGCTTTGGGTTCCCCGGCCGCGAGCGCCTTCTCCATGCACCAGTGACCGTAGCGGAAAGGGCGCGCCCCGAACAGACGGCGGCCGACCACATCAGCGCAGTCTCCGCCGCTGGCGAGACAGGTGTCGACGGCGTGAGCGATGAGGGCCTTCAGTGTCTCCTCGTCCCACCCTAGCCCGAACCTCAGGCTGGCGATATCCCTGTCCAGCACCTGTAACCCGTTGTCCGAGAACATCCCAAGCCAGTTGTACAGCCGATCGGGGGCGACGCGCCCCCGGGTGTCCCTCAGAACCTGCTCCAATGCCTCTACCGGTAGCCGCGCCATTCGCGTATAGGTACCGACCTTGCCTGTCATGAACGTCCGGCAGTCTTCAAGACTCGCAGCGATTCCGTCCAGGAGTTCCGCGAGCTGTTCCGGGGTCGACTCTCTACGCACATGATCCGTCCAGAACTCCGAGTATTCGCCTATCGACGCCTTGTATTTCGGTTCTCGCAGTAGCGTCCGTACTTCCGTCATGGTCAGCACCCTCGGGTAGAGCGACTTCAGGAGAATGCCCAGGAGCGCGTCGTCCGGATTGTCGATCGAGCCGCCATCGATGTCGCGCACCATCGTCGCCAATGATGCGGAACCGAGACGACCTTGCTCGCTGTAGCCCGTCAGCACCTCAAGCGCCGTGCACCTGACGCTCGGATACCAAGTCGCGTCCCGTACCATCTCCTCCAGTAAATCCGAAAGCGTCGGCAACGGGTCGCCGTCCGCGAGCATCTGCATCAGCAGCAGCACGTAGCACTGGTGTGCCAGACCACGTTCTCCGTCCGACAGGATCTCCCGGAGAGTGTCTTCCAGTTCAGGCGACACGATCCTGCCGAAACCGGGTACTCTCCCACTTGAGCGCGAGCACCACGCGTTCCGGGCCCACTCCCGGCGCAGGTTCAGCACGATCTCCCGTTTCTCGTCGGGCGAATAGGTTTCCCGGTCGCCGTCGTAAATCAACCCGCTGGGATGCAAGCGGATGAGCCGTCTCCTTGAACGCTTGTTGTGCACCGCCAGCCAAGACGCGAAGTTGTGGAACTCCGGCAAGAGCTCGCCGTCAAACCCCGTGATCAAGGCCAGAACCCGCTCCAGGGGAAGTCCCCCCTCCAAGAGGCCCGACACGTGTCGGGCCGCGAGGAACTCCGCGATTTGGCGGTGGGCCGGCGCCAGCCTTCCTTCCGACACACCCACGAACAGCCGCGTGCCCAGAACCTGCCCTGCCTTGCCCTGTAAATCACCGTCGACCTCCGCCAAGGAAGGGTAGTCGTCGTCCGGCTCCGCGCGGTCCGGAAGCGTGTAGCCCGCGTTGCCGGCCAGCAGTTGAACGGCGCAGAGTCGCCCGGCAGCCTCGATGAGTGGATCCGTGGCGGCGGCCGAAGGGTTTGCTACGCGGTGCTCTCCGTTCGGCTCGTGCACAAGCATCCGGCAGGCCTGCTCGAACGTCTCCTTGCGGGAATTCGGCCACTTTCCCCGAGCAACTGACTTGGCGAGCAACTCCAGGTTCTGCGGGTTGCTCAGCAGTCCGTCTACCCCGCGTTCCCGCGCAGCGGCAACGAACGCGTCGGCGTCCTCGACGCCGTGGTTCTTGACCAGAATGTCCTTGATATTCCGCTTCGACAACGGGTCCAGGCGGACCACGGTGACCGTACCGTCCGGCGAGACCTCTCGCAGCCCCTTCTTGTCATTTGCGGCCAGCCAAAAACTCCACCGGCATGACAGCCGGAAGGGCGGGCATCCGAGGCCGTCCAGCTTCTTCACAATACCGTCGAGCGGCGTCCGCCTGTCGCCGGGGCCCGCGCGCGACTCGTCGAGGCCGTCAAGGAACAGCGTTGCGTCGCGCCATTCCGGCTTGTCGAACCTGAGGAAGTTGCGGACGGTGACGCATACTGCCCCCTGCTTGGCCGCCTCGGTCTCGAAGGCGGTCGTCTTCCCAGCCCCAGGTTCCGCGATCAGCACGTACGCCGCAGTGTCGGCATAGTCGGTCAGCGGCGCTTGTCTGCCGCTGTCACGCGGTGGCTCGCGTTCGTCGACCACCGTGCATGTTCTCGAGGCCACATAGCCCGGTGCATCGTCCATAGCCTGTTCTCGATCGGTCAATGGCCGTGTCCCTTTCGAACTGCGCGCAGGATTCTTGCGGCGCCGCGGAAGTCAGATAGCTGACGACCGAGGTTTCACGGCGCACCGAAATCCTACGCCAAGCGTATCGGCCTGTCCTGAATCACAGGCTGCTAGACTGTCGCACGAGATGAAGGCCGCTGACGCCAATTCCGGCAACACACCCGAGCTGACGAACGAGCAGTACTTCGAAGAACGCAAACTGCTTCTGGCAGCACGTCAGCGTGGGTACCAGCGTGCCGATCAGATGATCGTTGGAGGGGCGACAGGGGCACTCGTGCTGTCGATCACGTTCTTGCGAAATATCGGTTCAGCGGCTGGTCTACTGGCTTCCGGGTGGCTCGTCTCCGCATGGTCTCTGCTTCTGGTTACGCTGCTTCTGAATCTGTTGTCGAACTACACAAGCGCGAAGAGTTTTAATGTAGAGATCCTGCGGCTGGAGGCGCGGCTGCATAAAGAGGATCTGCCTGCGAATCAGTGGGAGGCCCGCACTCTATG
>JAKZVK010000157.1:0-7578 GCA_047516085.1 Bryobacterales bacterium | reverse complement strand
TCGATGCGGCGCGGCGCGCCGGCGATCGCCGACTCGGTGGCGAACCGTTGCTTGATTGCGGCCCGCTCGTCCTCGGTGCGGTTTGCGAAGACGTGGTCGAAGACCTTGTCGATGGTCTGCCCGATGATCTGCAACTCCGGGAGTCGGCTCTCGTAGAAGATCGGTACGGTCGCCTCGTCCTGGACCGCCTGCTCGATGGTGTAGGTGTCGATGTAGGGGCCGAAGGTGCGGAGGGTGCTGCGATCCTTCTTGTCGATCGGCGTCCCGGTAAAGCCGAGAAAACAGGCGTTCGGCAGCGCCTGGCGCATGTTGGCGGCGAGGCTCTTGTACTGCGTGCGATGGGCTTCATCCACCATGACGAAGATGTTGGTGGCTTCGGACAAGGTCGGATGGACCGTGTGGCTTCGTGGGGCGCTGCTGGGGCCGGTGATGTCCTGGAACTTCTGAATCGTGGTCATCACCGTCTTGCCGGTGGGGTGTTCGAGGATC
Source organism: Bryobacterales bacterium (assembly GCA_047516085.1). GTDB lineage: Bacteria > Acidobacteriota > Terriglobia > Bryobacterales > UBA6623 > JAKZVK01. Next base: position 7,089 of record JAKZVK010000157.1, on the reverse strand, counting down.
CGCCGTAGGCCGCGCACGCTGTCCGCCCGCTCGGGGTTCGGAAACCCGCAGGCGGTGAACACTCCCGCGATCTGGCCGTCGAGTTTGGTGCGGTCGGTGACGATGACGATCGTGGGTTGCTGCTGCGCCGCGTCCCGGCGCAGCTTGAGCGCGAGCCAGAGCATCGTCAGGCTCTTGCCCGAGCCCTGCGTGTGCCAGACGATGCCGCCGCGGGCGCTCGGTTTCGGCGCCGTTCGGATCCGCCGCATGGCCTCGTTGACCGCGATGAACTGCCGGTAGCGAGCCAACTTGCGGACGGTCCGGCCGCCTTCGACCTCGAAGGCGACGAAGTTCCGGAAGATGTCGAGGACATTGCGCGGCTCAAGGAGCCCGTAGAGCAGGATGTCCTGCGGGGTTGGGGGGCGCCCGAGCCGCTTGCCGAGCTGGGTGACGGTCAGCGGATACGGCTCCTTCCACTCCAGGAAGAACCGCTCCGACGTGCCCACCGTGCCGTAGACCGCCCGTTCGCCGCAGGTTCCCACGAGGATCTGCGCCGCCTCGAAGAGCTTCGGCGCCCCTTGGCCCTTCCAGCGCGTCCCGAGTTCCTGGTAGCGGTGGAGTTGCTGCACCGCCTCGGTTTTCCAGCCGTCGCCCTTCGTGGGGCTTTTGCACTCGATGATCGCGAGCGGCAGCCCGTTGACGAATACGACGATGTCGGGGATGACGTGCTTCTTCGACCCGAGGACCCGGTACTGGCGGGTGACGATCCACTCGTTGTTGTCAGGGTTGTCGAAGTCGAGGAATCTGACGGTGTGGCTCTTCCGTCCGTCGCCGCGGTCCTGTTCCAGTGCGATGCCGTAGGTGAGCGACGTGTACAGCTTCTCGTTGGCTTCGGCGAGGCTGGCCGCCGGCACTTGGGCGACCGCCTTGATGGCTGTTGCGACGTTGGTATCGGAGAGCCAGGGGTTCAGACGCTTGAGGGCGGAGGCGAGACGGCTGGTGAGGATGGTCTCCTTGACGTTCGGGCGTTCTTGTTCGAGGGCTTCAGGAGGGACGTAGCTGTAGCCGAGGGATCCCAGGACTTCGACCGCGGGATTCTCGGAGAGGTGGAGCTCGTCCCAGCCGGCAGTCTTGGGGGTCATTCGGGTTCGGGGTCGAGGGTGACGCGGAGTTCGCCGGCGAGGAGAACGGACATGAGGGCCAATTTCATTTCTGTCAAGGCGCTCGCCGTCTTCTGCTCGATCTCCAGTCTGGAATGCATCGAGTCCAAGATCGCAACTATTGCCTCCTGGTCTTCTAGGGAAGGCACTGGAACAACTGTTCCCAAAAGGCTCTTCCGGTTGATGTTGACTTGACTCACCCCGCGTGTTGCTGTTGCGCGAAGCCTCCGTTGCAAGGAGTCCGTATTGAGAAGGTAGGCGAGCCAGGATCCATTCCCAATGCCCGGACTGACTCGAAGGCGTAGCAAATACGACGCGAACGACGTTCTGGAGTCATGATCGAATACCGCGACCTTACCCACTAGTTCGGCGCTGTTTGTCCTGTTGAACAGAACATCTCCGTTAGAGAGGATCAACCCGTCCGGAACACGCCCCTCGGCCAAGTACTTGATGTCGTCAAGGCTCACTCTGCCATCACGTAGGTTGCCCATTCGCAATACCGGTACGCCTCTACTCTCACTCGTAAGCGCTTCGGATGTGCCGTAGTCACACCTCGCGATGTCGCCTATCCGCCTTAATCTCCACTCCTCCGGGATCTCCCCAATCTCTGTCCGCCTGAATCGAGTGTGCTGCCCCGGCAGACCACGGATGAGTAGCTCCTGCATCAGGCCCGTCTTGACGACCTGCACCTGGTCCATGACCGCCTGAGTCTTCTCGATGGCGTTGTCCACCGAGGAGAGAATGGCGGCAATCTCGCGCTGCTCTCCGGGCGAGGGAAGCGGTACCTCTAGGCCAGCTAGATCGGCCTTGCTGACTGCGGCGAAAGTGCTCCCCTGGGAAACACGGGAAAGATCGGCCACGCTCTGATGAAGGGCATGCCAAAGGAACTCCGCTTCCACGCCGGTAGCAGTAATCGCAGACAGCCCTCTTCCGATGCACAGCGACTTATCGGCTAAGTTGAGAGCGCCAACCGGTGCCCGAACGCTCAGAAGGATGTCGCCTTGCCGCGCCTGTTTCTTGGGCCTACTGCAGTACTTAACCGCTCGTGGGCTACGAGTTCCGAACTCGGCATTCCCTTGCACAAAGGGCATCCCGTAGCCGTCTTGGTTGACGGTGCTGGAGGGCGGCGACTGCCCCATGCTGAGCGAGGCGACGTGATCCAGACGAGCCGTACGCCAGTCCCGGTCATTCAAAACCAAGCTCCGACAAGTACCGATTCATCGCCGCCTCGGCTGCTGCACGCTCGCGTTCCAACACTTGAAGCCTCCGCACCGCCTCCCCGACGTCGATCCGCTCCTGCTCCTCCGAGGTGTCCACGTAACGGCTGATGTTCAGGTTCCAGTCGTTCTGGTCGATCTCGGCGAGTGGTACGACCCGCGCGTATTTGTCCCCGTCGGCATAAGCGCCGAAGGTGTCGGCGATGTGCCTGATGTCCTGATCACGCAGTCGGTTCTGGTTGCTTCCCTCCTCGAACTCGGCGGACGCATCGATGAACAGCACCCTATCCCTGCGCGCCACCGGCTTGTCCCGGTTGAGCACCAGGATGCACGCCGGAATGCCGGTTCCGTAGAAGAGGTTCGGGGCGAGGCCGATCACCGCCTCCAACAGGTCATCCTGCAGGAGTCCCTGCCGGATCTTCCCCTCAGCGCTGCCTCTAAACAGCACCCCGTGCGGCATCACGACTCCGAGGCGACCGGTTGCGTTCAGCACCGCCACCATGTGCTGGACGAACGCCATGTCGCCCTTGGTTTTCGGCGGGAGTCCGAACCGGAAACGTCCGTATCCGTCGCTTCCCGCCACCTCCCGGCCCCACTCGTCGAGGCTGAACGGCGGATTGGCGATCACCCGGTCGTACAGCAGGAGCTCTCCCTCGTCCACAAGCTTCGGATCCCGGATCGTGTCGCCCTTCTCGATCCGGGCGTCGGGCAGCCCGTGGAGCAGCATGTTCATTTTGCAGATGGCCCACGTACCGAGATTCTTCTCCTGGCCATGGAGCGTCAGGTTGCGCGGGTCGCCGCCGTTCTTCTCGACGTAGTGGGCGCACTCGATCAGCATGCCCCCCGAGCCAGCGGTCGGGTCGCAGATGCGCATCCGCTCGGTTGGCGCTAGCAGTGCCACGATCAGCTTTACGACCATCCGTGGGGTGTAGAACTCGCCGCCCTTCTTGCCGGCATCGTCGGCAAACTGCTCGATCAGGTATTCGTAGGCCCGGCCGAGGAGGTCGGGCTCGGCCATGTGGTCGTTGCGGAGCGAGATCTGCGAGAAGTGCTGAACGAGGCGGGCGAGCACGGTGTCCCGGCTCTTGGCATCGCCGAGCTTCCGTTCGTCGTTGTAATCGATGCCGGCGAGGACGCCTTCCAAGCCGCTGTTCTGCTCCTCTAGCGCCGCGCAGGCCTTGTTCAGCGTCTCCCCGATGTTCGTTGCCTGCTTCTGGATCGTGCTCCACCGCGCCCGGTCGGGCACGAAGAACCGGTGTTCGTCCAGGTCGGTCCACGCCACTGTCTCCGAGACGCCGTCCGCAACGAGCTTTTCCGCCTCCTCCTCGAACCGGTCCGACAGCCGCTTCAGGAACAGCAGGCCGAAGATGTAGGACTTGTAGTCACTACTGTCGATAGACCCGCGCAAAATGTCGGCGGCAGACCAGAGATATCTCTCCAACTGGGAGACACTCAGCAACTCCGCCGAAGGCTCAGGCTCGCTTGGCGCACGGGCGGAATCGGCGGCCGGCGCCGCACTGCCGTCTCTCTTGGCTGCCCCGGCTGACCCGACCAGACGCGCGGCCAGATCCGCCTTCTTCCGGCCCGAGTCGTCGAGACCGAACCCCCTGCACAGTTCCTTCAGCCGGTCGCGCGGCAGGTCCTGCAACATTTCAGCGACGCGGGCCTTCCGCGAGCCGGCCAAGGCGTCGACGAGCTGGGCCTTGACCCGACGATCCTCCACTTGCAATGCGTAGCCATCGACGGCGCCCCGGAGTTCGTGGCTCGTTAGTTCAGCGAGGATGGCGCGCTTCGTCGGCATGGGCGTGTGTTGGCGATCTGGCCCCGCCGCGGCCCGGTCGGGCAGAGGGCCGTGGCCGCCCGAGGAGTCTCAGGATGACACTGTCAAGCGAGGTCGTCTCCGAGGGTACAGAAAGGGCCCCCCTCAGTCAGCCCTCCGTTCTTTCTCCGGTTCCCGGCGCCTACCGGTCCGAGGGTTGGGAAACCCTTCCGGAACTGTCCCCCGATCCTCCGGCGGCTTCCGGGCCGGACGGTTCCGCGGCCACCCGCTCTGCCGCAGTAGAGCAACTCGGCCGCGGTCTCCCCCCGCTCCCCTTCTGTGCCGGATCGCCGCGCCAAAGCCTCGGAAGAACTGCCGTGGCCGCTCCAGGCCAGGATCGGCGCCCTGCGCCCCAAGACGCGCAAACCGGTCCTTTGGCCGCTCATCATGGACATCCTCAAGGAGTGCGGCTGGGCCACTGCGTCGGAACTCGCGCTCCTCTTGGCAATGGATTCCCGCAACCTCACAGACGCCACTTGATGCCGATGGTCAAGGGCCGCTGTTGCAACGCCTCTTCCCCGAACAAGCCAGGCGTCCCGAGCAGGCCTACCGGGTGAGTTCCGGCCTGGTGCCGGCCTCGTGACGACCATGTGACCACACGTCGCTACGATGGCCTCATGAAAACGGTTGGGATCCGCGCGTTGAAGAATCGCCGCAGCGAATACGTCCGGGCCGTCCAGCCCGGCGAGCGGATGACGGTGACCAGCCGGGGGACTCCGGGACAAACCGCTGAGCGCCGGGGAGGCGACTAGTTTCCACTGCGGGTGGAAGAGGGGCCCGTTCGATGATGAAGGATCTGCGTTTTGGGCGGCTTGAACAACACCGGGTGGGCGGTTCACGGGATCGTATGCACCTGTCATACGCGATGCCGCGCAGCCCTTTAGGCAAGATCTACCAGTTCTCGCCGAATCCACATGCCATTCCCCGACTGTTTCTCCTGGGTGATGCTCCCGCGGAGCGGAAGGTCTCTGACAACCACCGGACTCGGATCCGTCGGGATCCGGGGCCCGGCCAAACCGTCTGTCCGTACACGGGTTATATGGCGGATGACGAGGCGTTTGTCCATTTCGGTGACATTGAGGCGACTAGGAAACAGATTCAACATGACGCGGCGGCTGACGTAAGCGACTATCTCGGAGAGTGGGTCAGAGATTTCAACCGTCAGCAGCCACGGGGAGGCCTCGTTACCGTCAAGATGGAGCACAAGCCTCGACACTTGCCCCGACCCGTCGTGATCCGTGAGGACCTCCTGCGCGACCTTTCCTGCGAAATCTGTGCTCGCTGCTACGCCGTGTATGCCATTGCTCTCTTTTGTCCTGATTGCGGTGCTCCCAATCTGGCTTTGCACTACCGGCGGGAGGTGGCACTCGTGCATGAACAGCTCGCTCTTGCCTCAGCGCAAGATGCCGCGGGTCGCCCTGAACTCGCATACCGGCTCATGGGCAATGCCCATGAAGATGTCCTCACCGCGTTCGAGACAACATTAAAGACGGTCTATCGCTATCTGATCCGTCGGTGCGTGTCCGAACAAGCGGCAGAGTTGTGCACGAAGAAGGCGATTGGCACCGCGTTTCAAAGTATCGATCGAGGTCGCGAAAAATTCTCGTTGCTCCGTATCGATCCATTTTCCGTGCTTTCGGATCAAGTGATTGGCCGCGTGGCGCTGAATTTCGAAAAGCGCCACGTCATCGGACACAACCTCGGCGTCGCGGATGAGCACTACGTGGCGTTGACCCAGTCGGACCAGCTGGGCGCAACGGTAAGTCTGATCGGTGAGGAAATAGGACAGTTCGCCGACAGCTGCCTCGCCGTGATCGCAGGGCTCGAAGATGCGCTCCTACCGGAAGACGCACCAGCATCTCTAGTGGATAGCGACTGCTGATATGGGTTAGGAGACGCTGCTCCAGTTCGAGAGGCAGGAAGCGTCCGAGTCTTTGATCTGCTCACGTTGCTGCGGCTCGTGCCGGGGGCATCGGAACTGCCTGATGAGGGACCGTTAGGAGTCGAGTAATCCGTTCGCCGCCCTGCCGGCGGCGATGCCGGTCCGAAGACCGGCGGTCCCTTCCCTTTCGGACCGCCGGGCTCAGATGACGTTGCCCTCCGGAACCGCTACCCCCGCCCGAACCCGCGCCACCGGACTCCGACCGGCTGCCCTCTCAGTAAACCCCCGGGACAATCCGGTACTTCACCCGGGCCTGGTACTCCGCCCACTTGTCGGCGCCGTATTTCTCGGCGCAGTGCCTGTCGTCATCACGCTGACGGTAGGCGAAGAGCGAGACGATGAAGACGAAGTAGGTCCAGGCCCAGGGATTCGTGAAGTAGCCGAATACCAGGGCAATTGAGGGCAAGAAATCCCTCGCCCAGGTAGTTGAAGTGGCGGGCGACACCCCATAGACCGCTGCACAGGATCTTGCGGTCACCGGCCTCGATGTATTTGGGCTGGATAAGCCCGAGAAACTTGCGGTCCGGCCATCGCTTGAAGGTGTATTTCTGCAAGTTGGCGCCGCGCGAGATGCCCCACCCGAACAGGAACAGCGCCGCCGTTCCGATGAGCCAAACGTTCGCCCAGGCCGGCGAAAATCCGGGGTCCGGGTAAGCGGCCATGCCCCACAACGGGAGGATGAACATCCGCCCGTAGACTACGAGGCCACCCCAGAACAGCTTGAAGCCGACGTTCTCGTGGATCAGATCGTAGGTGTATAGCTGGACGCGCTCGAAGACGAAGTAATCCAGGACGTAGAAGGTGAAAAACGCCGCATACAGGAAGACGCCCGGGTTGGAGTCTTCGCCAAAGAGTTCGTAGTGGTACACGGCCCCGGACAGGGCGTTGAGCGACAACATCGTCCCCCCGACGACATAGAAATACATCTTGACGTCGAAGCGGCGTTGAAGAACTGGAGCTCCTGGGCGCGCC
>JAKZVK010000156.1:0-5769 GCA_047516085.1 Bryobacterales bacterium | reverse complement strand
GCCTAGCAGTTGGGCCAGTTCGCTCAGAGGCGGATTGCCGTGATACGAACCGTCGATGTCAAACGTGGGGACGCGGCGCTTGCCATCGTTGTGTTTCATGACCAGCTCGGCCGCTTCGTCGCTCTTGTCGATGTTGATCTCTTCAAACACGATCGAGTTGGCCTTGAGAAAGCGCTTCGCCCGCCAGCAATCAGCGCACCATCCGGTTGAGTACATCTTCACTGCCATTTCGCTTTTCCTACCCGGCCGGACTCAGGGCGGGTCTCAGACCCGCCCACGGACCAACGTAACACCGATCCTTCCATTTAGGCTGCCGGAGCCAGGGTTGTCAATTTGGCGGCCAAGTCCGGCTTCGGCGTGACACCGACGGTCGTGTCGACGACTTCTCCGCCATGGAAGAACAGAAGCGTCGGGATCGACCGGATACCGAACCGCTGCGCCACCTGCGGACTCTCGTCCACATTGACCTTCACCACCTTCGCCCGCCCATCGAACTCAACGGCCAGCTCTTCGACCACCGGCCCGAGAACGCGACACGGGCCGCACCACGGCGCCCAGAAATCCACGAGCACGGGCTGTTCGCTCTGCACAACTTCGTTGTCAAAGGTTTGGTCGGTTGCGGTGATGTAGCTCTTGTTCTCTGCCATGATCGTTGCTCCTTGTTCCTTGTCTCTTTAGATCATCGAACGGGCAGTTTGGATGCAAGAAAACTGTGGGTCGCCAACGTTGAAGCGTGCCCTCTCGGCTGGACGCCAGGATCAACTCCCCGGTAGAGTGGGGGTGATGCCGGGCAAGCAAAAAGCGGCGGCTACCCTCAGCGCGCTTATCGTGGACGACGAGGTACTCGCGCGCGAGGAGTTGGCTTTCCTGCTCAAGTCCTTCCCGGCGGTCGAGATCGTCGGCAGCGCCGGCGACGGACCGGAGGCAGTGCGGCTCATCCGGCAACTCGAGCCCGACCTGGTCTTCATGGACGTGCAGATGCCCGGACTCGACGGTCTCGGCGTCGTTCGTAAGCTGGTCGAGGGCGGCAAGCCACTGCCGCACTTCGTTTTCGCCACCGCCTATGACCAGTATGCGGTGGAGGCTTTCGAGGTCAACGCAGTCGACTACCTGCTCAAGCCGATCGAGAAGGAGCGCCTGGCGATGTCGATCGAGCGTGCGCACAAGCTCATCGAGTCCCCATCGACGGAAGCGGCCTCAATGGAACGGCTGCTCGCGCAACTCCAAACCGGCGTGGCCCGGCCGGCCAAACTGGTACTCAACGCTCGAAACCGGATGATCCTGATCGACGCGAGCGACATCGTCTACGCCACCATCCAGGACGGCATCATCACGGTGGCCTCGAGCCAGATCGAAGGCATGTCGAACTACCGCACGATCGAAGAGCTGCAGTCGCATCTCGACCCCAACGCCTTCTGGCGTCCGCACCGCTCCTACCTGGTCAATATCAACAAGATCCAGGAAGTCGTTCCCTGGTTCAAGTCCAGCTATCAACTGCGCATGAGCGACAAGAAGCAAACCGAAATCCCTGTCAGCCGCGCCCAAACCAAGCGCCTGCGCGAACTCTTCAAGCTTTGACTCCCCGGAAAGACAGAAAGGCAGAAAGGCATTGACATGAAACTTGATGGACGTGTCGCCGTGGTCACCGGCGCGGCGACGGGCATGGGCCGTGCGATCGCCGAGCTATTCGCCGCCGAGGGCGCCAAAGTGCTGGTCAACTACCGCGCCTCCGAAGCCGAAGCCGACGAGGTCGTGGCGGGTATCCAGCAAGCGGGCGGCGAAGCCGTCGCGCATCAAGCCGACGTCTCGAGCGACGCCGACGCCCGTGCCACCATGGCGGCTGCCGAAGACCGTTGGGGGCGGCTCGATATCCTCGTCAACAACGCCGGCTGGAGCAAGGTCACCCCGCACCATAAGCTGGAAGACCTGACCGACGAGATCTGGGACCGCACGCTCAACACCAATCTCCGAGGCGCATTCTACTGCGCGCGCGCCGCCGCTCCGCTACTCAAGAAACAGCCCGGCGCGTCCATCATCAACAACACGTCCGCCTCGGCCTGGCACGCCGCCGGCAGCTCGATCGTCTATTCGGCCTCGAAGGCGGCGATGGTCAACATGACCAAGTCACTCGCACGGGTATTGGCGCCCGAGATCCGCGTCAACGCCATCGCCCCCGGGCTCGTGCATACCCGCTTTGCCGGCTGGCCCGAATCGACCTTCACCGAGGGCGCCAAGACCAGCCATCTGAAACGCATCACAACGGTCGAAGAAATCGCGAAGGTCTGCCTCTTCCTAGCCGCCGACGCGACCTCGATCACTGCGGAGACCATCCTCATCGACGCCGGCCGTACCCAACTCGGCGGATGAGCCGGCGCGTAGGTGGCGTAAGCCCCGAGGCTTGCCCCGTGAGGCCTGATTAGGATGCCGACTGGGGCCCAACCGAATGGTTTGTCAGGCCGCGATTGGCACCGCTGCATTCTTTCACTGTCCCTGAGGGAGCGCCCCGGCCCGTAGCGCGGATCTCGCTCCTGAGATCCGCGGCCTTCGCCCCCGCAATCCACCAAAACTCCAACGCACACCCAGCGGTTCACGATAGAATCGAACGGCATGATCGGCCAAACCATCTCGCACTACCGCATCACCGAGAAGCTCGGTGAAGGCGGGATGGGGATCGTCTACAAAGCACAAGACACCAAACTCGACCGGCCCGTGGCGCTGAAGTTTCTCGCGCCGCATTTACTGCGTGATGAAGAGGGACGGAAGCGGTTCGAGCGGGAAGCGAAAGCCTCGGCCAAGCTCGACCATCCCAACATCTGCACGGTCTACGAGATCGACGAGGCCGACGGACGCACCTTCATCGTCATGGCCTTCCTCGAAGGCCGGCCTCTGAGCAAACGCATCGACGAAGGTCCGCTCAAACTACCCGAGGCCCTCTCCATCGCGATCCAGATGGCCGAGGGCCTCGAAGCCGCGCACGCCAAAGGCATCACTCACCGCGACATCAAGCCCGACAACGTCATGTTGATGTCGGGCTCGCGCGGCCTCGTCAAGCTGATGGACTTCGGCCTCGCACAACTCGCCGGCAGCTCCAAGCTCACGCACGAGGGTACGACGTTGGGCACTCCGGTCTACATGTCCCCTGAGCAAGCACTGGGACAGTCCACCGACCAGCGATCGGATGTGTGGGGACTCGGCGTCGTTCTCCACGAGATGGTTGCCGGGCGGCCGCCTTTCAAAGGAGAGTTCGATCAGGCTGTCATCTACGCGATTGTCAACGAGCAGCACGAGCCGCTGACGGCTGTGCGCACCGGAGTGCCTAAAGACCTGGAGCGGATCGTTGACAAGTGTCTCGCGAAAGAAGCCGACGAGCGCTACCAGCACGTCACTGACCTGCTCGTTGATTTGCAGGCATGCCGCCGCGTCCTGGAGCCCGTATCCGAAAGAGCGGGCCCAAAACGAGCAGAGGCAAGACGGACGTCACCCGCCCTGATCGGTACCGGAGCCGTGGTTCTGCTGGCCGTCCTTGGGCTGGGCTGGTGGTTCGGCCGCTCGTCGGAACCGAGCGTCGAAGGGCCGCCGGAATACCGGTTGACCCAAATTACACGGGACACCGGCTACACGGGCGACCCGGCTCTATCGCCGGACGGCAGTCTTCTGGCCTATGCCTCCGACCGCGGCGGCGAGAACAACCTCGACATCTGGGTACAGCAGCTTGGCGGCGGTGACCCCATTCGCCTCACCACCCATGAAGCTGACGACAGTAGCCCATCGTTCTCACCCGACGGCAGCCGTATCGCCTTTCGGTCCGAGCGCGACGATGGTGGTATCTATGTCATGCCCGCACTCGGGGGAACCCCGAGACGAATGTCGGATCGCGGCTCCAATCCGCGGTTTGCTCCGGACGGAGATCGGGTGAGCTATTTCGCGGGCGAATACAATGCGGACAATCAGAGGTTTAGTAGAACCTGGATCTTCTCCGAGTCTGGGGGCCGGGCCCGGCAAATCGAGACGAAGCTGGGCATAGCCGAGGCACAGGCTTGGTCACCGGACGGGCAACACCTACTGGTCGTTGGCAGCATGGAGCCCCGGGAGTATGGCCGGACTCCCGAGTTCGACTGGTGGCTCGTCGGCGCGGACGACGGCGAAGCCACCCCGCTAGGGGTCCGCGAGCCATTCGAGGCCGCAGGGTTGGTCCTTGCGTCAGGGTGGATTGACTACCCTCAACCGCAGACTTGGCTAAGCGAGGGGAACTGGCTGATCTTTGACGCTCGTACACGGGGCGGCACGTGGAACCTGTGGCGCATTCGGATCTCTCCTGAAGAGCGGCGATTGCTTGGCAAGCCCCAGAAGTTGACGGCCGGCATCGGGGAACAGGGGGCTTCCGCCGCCCAGGACGGCCGCATCGCGTTCATGAACGTCAGCGAGAACTGGGACATCTGGAGTCTGCCCCTCGATGCCAATAGCGCGGAAGTGACCGGCGCGCCCGAGCGCATCGTGTCGGGCCTCAGCACGGACTGGTACCCGTCCGTCTCGGCGGACGGCCGCAAGCTGGCCTACGCGTCCGATCGCGCCGGCAACAGCGACATCTGGCTGCGGGATCTTGCAACGAACGAGGACACGCCTGTCACGGTAGGCCTGGAATCGGAACTCAGGGGCGTAATCTCACCGGATGGCACGAAGGTCGTTTTTGGCCGGGCCGAAGAGGGGAAGACAAACGTCTACCTGACGCAGATCGGCCGAAGCGGCGAGAAGCTTCTGCTGGAGGACGTAGGCGGTCACATGGACTGGACACCGGACGGCAAGAAGATTCTCTTCTATACCACCTCGCCCATCCGCTGGAAGACTGTCGATGTCGAAACGCGCCAACAGCAGGATCTAGGACTTCAGCACTCACAGTATGCGGTGCACAGTGTCCGGTTCTCTCCTGACCAGAACTGGGTCTCTTTCAAACTGCTACATTCAACGGTTCACGTCGCCAAGATGGTTGGTGGCGCCGCGCAGGATGAGGACCAGTGGATTGCCGTAGGGGATCCCCTTGACCGCGGCCACTCGTGGTGGTCGCCTGACGGCAACACGCTGTACTTTCTGTCGATTAGGGATGACTTCCGGTGCATTTGGGCGCAGTCGCTTGATCCGGCGACCAAGCAGCCGCAGGGGCCGTTGAAAGCCGTGCAACATCTCCATGGACGCTTTCGCTATGACCTCGTGGGTGGTTCGTACTTCGGCTACGCCCTTACCGCCGACAAGCACTATCTTCCACTCCGAGAAACCAAGGGCAACATCTGGCTCGCCGAGCCGCAGTAGCCGCGGCGTGGCGCCCCGCAACCGAGCCGTGACCGTAAGGGAGCGGTCCAAGACGGGTCTTCCCAGGCTCCGGTGTTTCTAGACCCTACGAGAGCCCGTCCTGCAGGTTCAGAGCCGCAAGCGTAAGCTTGCGCTGAGGCGCTGCTGTGCCGACGGGGTTACTGAATGAGCAAGACGGTCGCGCAGGGTTCCAGGAGGCATCCGTGGTGACTCGAGGTTGCTCAACGCAGGCTCACGCCTGCGGCTCTGACGGGTTGGCCGGGGCTCCCTGTGGGTCTCGACGCATAGCAGTCACGGCGAGACGGGTCTTCCCAAGGCTGCGGTGTTTCTAGACCCTACGAGACCCTGTCCTGCAGGTTCAGAGCCGCAAGCGTAAGCTTGCGCTGAGGCGCTGCTGTGCCGACGGGGTTACTGAATGAGCAAGACGGTCGCGCAGGGTTCCAGGAGGCATCCGTGGTGACTCGA
>JAKZVK010000155.1:0-7784 GCA_047516085.1 Bryobacterales bacterium | reverse complement strand
CTGGCCGAATACTTGTCGCGTTGGGTGGTCAGCGACGGCCGTGTTCACCTGGGCGCGCCGGTTCCGTCGTTCCTGCGCTTGCTCGAAGAGGAGCCCTGGGTTTCGCTCGCCCACCTGGTGGAATCCGCGGACAAGCGTGAGCTCGTCTCCCGGCCGGGATACTACGCGCAGGCTTGGCTGCTGGTCCATTGGCTCGCTGGGTCGGCGGAAGGCGAACTTCCCGGCCCGCTGGACCTGGAGCGGCGGATCGAGTCGATGGGCGCCGCGGGTGTGGAGGAGCAGCTTCGGGCGCACGCACAGGCGCTGGCGGCCGCGCCGCGGGCCGGGTCTCCGATAGCGGTTTCGGCGCCAATCCCGCTCGCCGTCAAGCTACGGCCGCTCGAAGCGTGGGAGAGCGATTTCTATCGGGCTGACGCGCTTCGTGAGGGTGGGCGCCGGGAGCAAGCGCGGCTACGTCTCACGGAGTTGGAGAGGGCCTTCCCGGCGCGGCCGGAGCCCAGCGCCGCGATCGGGGCGCTCGAGATGGACGAGGGGAACTACCGGGAAGCCGAGGCGGCCTTCGCGCGCGCGGTAACCAAGGGCCCGGTCGAGCCGCGCACACACTATCGCTACAGCCTGATGCTAATGAGGCCGGAGGACGATCGCTCGGACGAGGCCGAGCGGACTCGCCTTGCGCTCCAGCATGCTCGGCGAGCGCGGCAGGCGGACGCCGGCGAGCCGCTGTACGCTTTCACCGAGAGCCAAGCGCTGGTGCTCGCGGGCCACTGGGCTCCGGCGGCGAAGATTCTGGGGAACCTGGCACGCGACCCCTGGTGGCGGGAACGAGCGGAGCGGGAGTTCTCAGTGCTGTTGCAACGCCGCCACCAGGCGCTCGGGGCTCTACCGGTTCCCGTGCCGGGCGCCCGCGCTGAGCCGCCGCTACCCCCCTGGCTCACCGGGAACGTCGAGCCCATCGCCAAGCCATTGCCGCCGATCGAGCCCAGCACCGCGGAACAGGATTGGCCGCCACCCCGCACCGTCGTGGTCTACGGATGGCTGAAGACGGTGAGCTGCCGAGGCACGGAGAAGGTCGTAACGGTGGAGACGCCTCGCTTTCGAGTTCGCCTCCGGGAGCCTGCCGACCGGCGCGCCACGCTCCATTCGCCGCCGAAGAAGTGGCGCGGGCTGCCCTGCAAGACAAAGGGTTACTGGGAAGTCAATGTGGCGTACCGGCCCAACCTGAAGAAGGGTGACGTGCGCGGTGAGTTGGCGGCGATTCTGTTCTGACGAGGTGCTCGATGCCCCCGGCTCGTTCGACGCCCCCAGTCTCGTTCAACAAGGCGAGGGTCTGGCGGCGGCTCGTGAGGCGGTCACGGCATGCCGTGTCCCAACGTTATCCCGCAACCCTTACTTCAACGCCAGCATCGCGTCGACAGGGCGGCCGGTGCGCTTGAACTGGAACGTGCGGAAGCCGGCTGCCTTCACCAGCGACTCGTACTCATTGGCCGGGCGTTCACGGCCCTCTGTGCACACCAGCATGTTGAGTGACTGGAGATAGGCGTCGGCCGGACCGTCCCTTTCTTCGTTGAGTAGCTTCTCGCAGACAAGCAGACCGCCATCCGCGGGCAAAGCCTCGCAGACCTTGCCGAGCAGGACCGAAACCTGCTCATCCCCCCAATCGTGCAGAATCCGCCCCATCGAGTAGAGGTCGGCGGGGGGTAGCGGGTCGTGAAAGAAATCTCCTGCGACGGTCTCGATGCGCCCGGCCAGCCCGGCGTCGTGAATGTAGCTTTGCGCCATGGGGCAGACTTCGGGCAGGTCGAACACCGTTGCCCGCAAGCCTGGATAGCGGCGGCAAGCCTCGATCGCCAGATGGCCCGTGCCGCCTCCCACGTCGACAAGATGATGAAAGCGGCCCAAGTCGAAGGCCGCAACCGTCGAAGGCGAGCTGAGCAGTCCGGCACCGTGCATGCCGGCGAGAAAGGTAACTTTGTCCTGCTCGGTGGCAAAGAAGTTGTCGAACAATTCTCTCTTCGAGCCGAACTCCTGCTCCCAGCGGTGGCCGCCCTCGCGCACAGCGTCCTCGAGCCGGCCCCACAGCCGGTAGAGGACCCGGTCGGAGTAGAGAATGTAGCCCGACAGGGTCTCGGGGCTTTCGACGCGCAGGAAGCGGGATGCGGCAGGTTGGTTGCGGTACTGCCCGCTTTCGATTCGCAGGAAGCCGAGCCCTACGCACGCGCCCAGCAGCCTCTCGAGTTCCAGTGCCTTGACGCCGAGAGTGTCGGCGAGATCCGCACAAGCCGCGGGACGCTCGTGTAGCCGGTCAAAGACGCCTAGCGAGACCGCGGTGAAAACGGCCTTCGAGGCCCGGAAGCCGTCCAACAGTGCCAGTACCTGCCGGGCCTCGGGATCAGGCCCAGAATCGGAATTGCGCGGTTCGCTGCCCGGCTCCCTGCTGGTCTCACCACTCACTGGAACACCGTTCAGGTTGGGTCCCCGTACTTGAGACGAACCACCTTCGCCTTACCGTCGGCATAGACGGTGACGACTAAGAGGTTGTCGTAGTGGGTCTCGGCAAGGGGTGGAATCTTGCCACCACCCAGCTTCTCGATGATGCGCGGCACGGTCCCGCTGTGGCCGGCCGCGAGCAGGGTCTCGCCGCGATGGTCGGAGAGGATCTTGGCGACGAGTCCATCCACATCACGGATGTCTAGGATCTTCGGGTCGAGTCCCAGCGCCTTGGCCGTCGGCCCCGCGGTCTGCTGGGTGCGAATCCGGTTGGTGGCAAAGATCGTCGTGACACCGGCTGCGCGCACGATGTCGAGCAGCGCGCGGGCGCGTTGGTGTCCCGCGGCGGTGAGCGGCGGATCGTCGGCCGGTTGGGCAGCCTTTTCGGCGTGGCGCACCAGGAAGAGCGTAGTGACGGGGAACTTCTCGGCGGCCACCGCCGGTGCCAACGTTGTGATCAACAAAGCGCTGGTAAGCAGAAGGCCGAGCAGGAGGGAACGGCGCGACCGGACGGTATTCGACGACTTCGAGCAGTGCTTGAGCAGGCTCATAGGAATAGCGTAGCGTGTCGCCGCTGGATGGGATACCTGTTCCTAGCCGCCTCTGACCGGCCTGCTCTCCTGCGTTCGTGAGACGCCGGGCCCAGAGGGGATTAAGGCTTAGAATGGAAGTAACGCTTGCGGCCCACGGCTCGTCGATAGAAGCGGTACGGTGACGAATTTGCCCTCGATCCCGATTGCACCGTCCTCGCTCGTGGTTCCGGTGCTGTCCCTGCTAGCGGCGGCATCGCTCCCGGCATCGGAGTTAAAGGTGAGGGAGGCAGCCTCTGCCTACCCCCACACATGCCAGGTCGAAGGTGGCACAATCGGCGTCGACTACCTGTCCCGCAGCCTGCCAACCCCGCAGGGCACCCAAATGATCCCCGGGATCGTGATCGTGGAAGTGGGCGTGTATCCCTCGCCGGAACGATCGCTGCAGCTCACGGAGGGCAGCTTCAGCCTAGATTGGAAGGGTGCCGAGTGGCCCCTAGGTCCCGTGGGCCCGGACTTCGTGCTGGCGCAATTACTGCACCCCGAATGGGCCTATCCAGAACAGGGAGAGGGGATCGACTTGCAGGTCGGTACGGTCAATCGGCAGGGCGGCGGCTTCGACGGGATCGCCACCGGCAGAACGCCCCGGCGGTATCCGCGTTTCCCCGGAGACCGTAGTGCAGACCAAGCTCCGCGAGAACCGGAGACCCCACTCGATGAAAGACCGGAGCGCATCATTCCCCTACACGCGCTCGGACGGGACGAGATCGACGAACCCGCTGCCGGATACGTCTACTTTCCCTATCGAGGCAGGCTCAAGAAGCTGCGGAAGCTCACGTTGAATATTCAGCTCCCGGTCGAGCGCTGTGAGTTCTTGCTGCGGAAGTGAGGTAGGCGCATCGAGGACCAGCGACCGCTAGGGTACGGTCAATCGGCAGGGCGGCGACTTCGACGGGATCGCCACCGGCAGAACGCCCCGACGGTATCCGCATTTCCCCGGGCCGTGGCAAGATCATCTCAAAGGTCAACCGCGGAGCCGACAGTGGCGACCATTACGGTATCCCTACCCGAAGCTCTCAGGAAGTTCGTTGAGAATCGCGCTTCTGAACAGGGCTATCGCACCGTTGGAGAATACGTGAGCCACCTGCTCGAAGAAGAGCACAGGCGCGAAACTCAGAACCGGCTCGACAGCCTGCTGCAAGAAGGAATCGACTCCGGAGAGCCTGAGGAAGTTGGGGCAGCCTACTGGGATCGCAAGCGGCGCGGGCTTGCTGCAAGGCTGAGTGACAACCACGAGAAGCCGGGGTGATCGCCAAGGTCGTCGTTCGTCCTCGGGCCGACCGTGACTTGGACGAACTCGCCCTCTACATCGCCGAGAACGACCTCGAAGCAGGCAAACGGTTCTACGACGCGGCAGAGAAGGCCTTGCAGCGGATCAGCCAGATGCCCCAAGTAGGGCATCGGTACAGTTCAGAACGGTACCGGCGGGATCAGATTCGGGGTGTGGCCCATTCGCGGATTCGAGAAGATCCTCGTGTTCTATCGCGTTCGGAAAGATGTGAGCGACGTCGTTCGAGTACTCCATGGCGCGAGGGATATCCGGCGCTTGCTCGACCTATGACTCCAGTCCATGGCACTACCGATGACGTAGCCGCTCAACCCCGGAACATCTGATCGAGGATGACGTCGCGCATGGCCGTTACGGGCAGTTCGTCGGTGTTATTGCTCAGGTCGCCCTGGGTGATCAGCACCGGCTGTGCCGATTGAGCCTGCTCGATTCTCCCGTGCGAACCGCGAACCAGCGATGTATCGAGGGGGATCACATCGAGCAGGGTGCGAGAGCCGAGCTTTCGCCTAAGGAGCTTCCAGCCCACGGTGAGCTGCGGGAAGCGGATGGCCGGGTCCAGAAACAACTCGACTGGGTCGTAGCCGGGCTTGTGGTGGATGTCGACCGTGCGCGC
This sequence comes from Bryobacterales bacterium, assembly GCA_047516085.1. Classification (GTDB taxonomy): domain Bacteria; phylum Acidobacteriota; class Terriglobia; order Bryobacterales; family UBA6623; genus JAKZVK01. The sequence continues at coordinate 2,806 of JAKZVK010000155.1, read as the reverse complement.
GAAGTCTGGCGCTTTGGCGTCATCAAGCCAATAGTCGTAGCTGAACCAGCGGCGCGGCTCCGCCACAAGCATCAAGTCGCCGGACCGTGGGTGGTCGAGGCCGACCTGAGCCTGTGCGCTCCGGTCGAGCACCTGTTCCACTCCCGGCACGCTCCGGCAGACGTCAGCGTACCGCCCGATCTGGCTCGGGTCTTTGACGTACACGTGGGCCACTTGATGGTCAGCAACGGCGAAGACAGGCGAGGCTCCGGGGTCGAGCAGTTCAAGTCCCTCCTCCTCGCGGACCCGAATCCCCCCCTCCTGTCGCAACAAGCGGTTGATGTGCACGGCGTCGTCAACGGCCTCGATGCCGTATTCGCTGCAAACAACTACGCGCACACCGTTTCCGTCGAAGTAGTCGATCAGCCCTCCGGCAGCATCGTCGATTTCGGCCAGAGCCTTCGGGATGTCGGCGTGATGCGGGCCCAGCTTCTGGAGCGCGTAGTCGAGGTGCGGCAGGTAGACCAACGTGAGCGTAGGACGGTGGCGTTCGTGGACAAAACGGGCGGCGTCGGCGATCCAGCGGCTAGAGGCGATCGACGAGCCCGGTCCCCAGAAGTTGAACAGCGGAAACCGCCCGAGCCGTTCCTGTAGCTGGTCACGCAGCTCGGGTGGGTCGGCGTAGCAGTCGGGAATCTTCCGCCCATCGGCCTTGTAGATCGGCCTCGGCGTGACCGAATAGTTCGCCGAGGAATACATGTTGAACCACCAGCACAAGTTGGCGCAGGTCACCGACGGATCGCGCTTACGAGCCGTCTCCCAGACCTTTTCGCCATGGACGAGGTGGTTCGATTGTTTCCAGAAACGCACCTCCGCTGACTCGCGGTCGTACCAGCCGTTGCCGACGATGCCGTGATCGCGAGGCGTCAGGCCTGTCAGCATGCTTGACTGAACGCTGCACGTGACCGCTGGCAGCCCCGGTTTGAGCCGGCGCAACGCTCCTCGACGAGCGAAGGCGTCCAGACGCGGGCAGTGCTCGCCCAACAGGCTCTGGTTGAGCCCGACCACGAGCAGAACGGCTGTTGGATGAGCCATGAGTTACTCAGGCGTGTGGGCGATCGTGTCCGCCGGCAATGTCGAGGCACGCCATGTCGCACCCGAGACTCCGGCGGCTAAGTGCCCGCAATCCGTCGATGCAACCACACAGTGGCCGCGAAACACCCCAGCGCAACGACCGACAGCCCGGGGCGCCCCAGCACATTCAAGAAGAACACATCGAGCAGGCAGAAACCGCTGATCCAAGTCAGTACGGCCCTCTTGGTCTTCGGCGGCGTCGCGAAGACCGCCCGCACCGCTCGCGCCTGCCAGGCCACCAAAACCGCGGCCGCCACACCGGACGCCGCGGCCGTTGCCGCTACGATCCACACGCCCGGCGCCAGCGCGATCATCGGGAGCGCCGGACTGATCCAGCGCCGCGCATCGAGCTGGGCCTCGTTTTCGGCCCGAGCCACGAAGGTGAAGGCCAGGGTGTAGAGCATCACCGCCGACCCGAACCACAACACCTGCTCAACCGAGGTCGGCCAGGCGACGGCCGCCGCACAGACCACATACACAAGGCCTCTTGCCAAGCCCATCAGCACCACCGTCCAGGCCTGCCGCTGGTGCAGCAGGTCGTAGGCGACGATCACGAGGACCAATGCAGCTCCGGTTACCGCCGCGGCTGTTCCCGCAGCAGCGAGCATCGCCCACCCGGCCGCGAGGGCCAGCGCCGCCACCCGGTAGGCCGCCGCGCGAGAGATGCGTCCGGAAGGGATCGGCCTTTCCGGCCGCTCGGCGGCGTCAACCTCGGCGTCCGCCGCGTCGTTCAGCGCCATGCCTCCCACGTAGAGCAACGCCACACCGCCGGCACACAGAGCCACGACGTGCCAAGAGATCTCTGCCGTGCCCGCGCCGAGCGCGCAGCCGGTGAGCACGTTTGGCAGCACGGTCGGCAGGTTCGAAACGCGCAGAAGCTCGGCGTAGGTGTGCGGCGTCGACGGCCGATCGTTCATAAGGCAGGGACTGCCGATGGGACACGGTCGCGCAGCCAGCTCAACTCCCTGGCGATTCCCTCCGAGAGGTCGGCCGCCTGCAGCTCTGGGGGCAACACGCTCCAGGCGTACGTCTCGGCCTCGAAATGACGTACCTGGGAGCTGCGTCCCACCTCGGTCATGAACTCGTTGATATGCCCCTGAGTGGTCTCGAGCAACCCGAAGCGATCGATGTAGAGGGGTATGTGGAAGTGGATGCGCCATTCGCCCGAGGGCTTGGCACCCGCGTCGCAGGCGGCAATCGCAGCCGGCAAGTCGTCAATGAAGCTGTCGGCGAAGCCATCACCACTCCTCCCGCGGATCACGGTCTGATGCAGGTAGCGGTCTTCGGCGAAGCCCCGGAGCTGCTCAAGAGCCGCCCGACGTTCGCCTTGGGTGAGTTGATCGAAATCCACTCGTACGGCTGACGACACCTGCACCTTCCCGATCTCGATGCCCGCGCCGGCGTAGCGCCGCAGCGCCTTGGCATGGTCTTCGAACATGACGGCCGCATGGCAGATGTCATAGCAGACACGCAGGTACCGGCGGACTTTGTCTTCGTCGACTTGCCGGAAGAGCTGGTCCCGATACAGGCCAACCACATCCTCGGAGGTATCGAGGTAACAGCCGGGCTCGGGCTCCAGGTCGACGTGGATCAATCGTCCGGTCTCCTCCTCAAGCCGGTGCAGGTGCTCGACAAGCCGGCACAGGTTCCGCGCAGCTTCATCCACTCCCGCGGATGACTCGGCGATGTCGGC
>JAKZVK010000154.1:0-3913 GCA_047516085.1 Bryobacterales bacterium | reverse complement strand
CATGAAGCAGAACATCTTGGAGGGGCTGCCCGACTGGTACAACCACTACCTTGCCACCGGAGGCGGCTGGGAGGGTATCCTTCTGGTCTCGTTAAAGCAGAAGAAGAACAAACCCTTTGTCGGCAAGCGTATGAGCGAGCTGATCACGGCGCGCGGCGGTGACCCGGTCGAGGTGCTTCTCGACGTGCTGCTCGAAGAGGACGGCAGCGTCCCGGCCGTCTACTTTCACCACGCCGAAGAAGACATGCAACTTGCCCTCAAGCAGGAGTTCACGTCGGTGGGTTCGGACGGTTCGGCCATCAGCCCCGACGGTCCCCGCGGCGACACGCATCCGCACCCGCGCTGGTACGGCACCTTCCCTCGGGTGCTGGGCCGCTATGTGCGCGAGCAGAAGGTTCTTGGCCTAGCCGCCGCCATCCACAAGATGACAGGGATGAACGCCGACAAGATCGGCCTCAAAGACCGCGGCTTGTTGAAGGAAGGCTACGCCGCCGATGTCACCGTCTTTGATCCCGAAGCGGTCACTGATCGCGCCACCTTCGAGAACCCCCACCAGTACCCCGACGGAATCGAGTTTGTGATCGTCAACGGCGAGATCGTCATCGAGAAGGGCGAGCACACCGGTAACCTACCGGGTACAGTGCTGCGAGGGCCGGGCTACGCGCCTGGCCCGTGAGGGCTGCCGATGCAAGCTGCGTGGCTGAGCAGGCTACTTTCAGTCGCCCCTTACCGGGACGCCGGTAACGCTCGTAGGGGTGGACCGCAGGGTCCACCCCGGCGCCACGGAGCTTGCGCGCGCCTTCAACGTGGGTGGCTTCGCGGAATGTAGCGGCAGGCCGGCACGGCATGCCGTGCCCGTGGGCCTGAGCCCGCGCGCCGATTTTTTCACGGCCCCTGAGCCCCGTGGCCTTTTGTGAAGGCCTCGCGGCCTCCCGTGTCTTCTGTGATATTCTTCGACTCTTACGCCATCTCCCAGCCTCGTAGCACACGGCCAGGTGACAGCGCCGCACCTCTGCTCGCACTCGCAACAACATCATGAAGTTCGCCATCTACGGAGCCGGTGCGGTCGGCTCGGTCATCGCCGCACGGTTGATCGAATCGGGTGAAGATGTTGCCCTGATCGCCCGCGGCGCCCATCTCGAAGCCATCCGCGAGCACGGACTCCTCGTCCGCAGCCGTGTCTTCGGCGAGATGCACAGCCGCCCTCCCGCCACCGACGACCCAGCCGAAATCGGCCCCGTCGACTACGTCCTAATTCTCGTCAAGGCGCACGGCGTTCCCGCGATCGCCCCGGCGGTCGGCGGCTTGCTCGGCGAAAGCACCACCGTCGTCACCTTCCAGAACGGTTTCCCCTGGTGGTACTTCCACGGCCAGGGTGAGCCCTGGGAGGGCACGCGCGTCGAGGCGGTTGATCCCGGCGGCGTGATCAGCTCCAACATCGACGTGCGCCGCGTGATTGGTGGCATCGCCTACTGCTCGGCGGGCCGCGCCGAGCCGGGCGTGGTCGACCACCTCGATAGCGCCCGCTTCCCGCTGGGCGAACCCGCGCAGTCGCGCACCGAGCGCATCAAGACCCTCGCCGAGACGTTCGGCCGTGCCGGGCTCAAGGCGGCCATCCGCCCGAACATCCGTCACGAGATCTGGGTCAAGTTGCTCGGCAACGTGCCCTTCAACCCGATCAGCGCTCTGACGCGATCGACGCTGGGTCAAATGCTGACCTACGAACCGACCCGCCGCTTGGTCCGCCTCGTGATGGAAGAAGTCCGCGCCGTGGCCGCTGCTTTCGATGTCGAAATCGGCATCAGCTCCGACCGCAGGATTGAAGGCGCCGCGAAGGTGGGCGCCCACAAGACGTCGATGCTACAAGACCTCGAGGCAGGCCGCCGTCCCGAGTTGGAACCGATCGTCGGCGCCGTGGTCGAGTTGGCCGACAAGGCCGGCGTCCCGGTGCCCAATATGCGCGCCGTCTACGCGCTCACCAAGTGCCTCATGAACAACGCCTACTTTTCTTGAACGGAGCCTGCCGTTTGGTTGGGGTACATCCGCCCGGCGGCCGCGCCAACCGCTACCGCCCCTCGGTCGGTAATACGGGGATCTACAATACCGGGATCTGCAACACCGGGTCGGGTCCCGCACCGGCGGTCGTCTTGAACTTCCGCACCAGCTTCCTCTCGGCGATCGAGACGACGTAGACCGTGTCGGCTTCCTGCGAGGCCGCGAAGGCGTACTTACCGTCCGGGGACGTGTGCAGCGAGACCGGCGGTCCGTCGAGATCGACCACCGCCACCTGCTTCCTCGCGGCGATGTCGGCGAACCCCACCTTGTTGTCGCCGATCAGCGCGTAGATGACGAACCGCTCATCAGGCGAAAGCCCAACCCGCACAGGACCGCCACCCACCGGGATCGTGGCCGTACGTTTCTTGGCCACCGTATCGATGATCGTCACTTCGTTGGAGTTGCGGTTGGCGACGTAGAGCGTCTTGCCGTCTTTTGAAAGAACGCTGCCCTCGGGCCGATCGCCCGCCGGGATCGTGATCGTCTTGCCCGTAGCCAACTCGATCGCCGCCACCATCCCCGAGCGCGCGTTGCTCACGTACGCCCATTTCCCTTCGCGGCCCGCGGTGACGATGTGGGGCGTGCTGCCGCCGGTGCCATAGGTCCGAAGGACCGTCTGCGTGCGGGGATCGACGATCAGCAACTGATCTGGGTTCTCGCTCGTGATCAGGACGTTCCCGCTCGCGGGATCAACGTCAATCCCATGCGGCCGGTGATACTTGCCCAGCGAGATCTGTGCGACGCGCTTGCGCTCGCGCAAGTCGATCACCGACATCGAGTTGCCGCCGGCGCCGGCCTGCTCGATGCGCATCGTGCCGTTATCGGTGGTGTAAGCGTAGCGGCCGTCCGCCGAGAGCGTCATCTCGTGCGGATGCGTCCCCACGGGGACGCTCGTGAGGTGCTTGCCCTCCCAAGTGTAGAAGCCGACCGAACTCCCGGCCTTCTGCGAGACGAGCAACAGAGTGTCGCCGGCGGGCAGGGCCAAACAACACGCCACCAAAAGGAAGACCAGTCGCCTCATCGGGTGTCTCGCATCGGCAACCTCAGCGGCGTGGCGTAAGCCTCCAGGCTTGCCGAGTCTCGATTCTTCGGGACTCAGGATAGCAAGTGACCGAGCAGCGCCTATCGACACGGGACCTGAGAACCGAGAAATCGCTTCTCGGCAAGCCCGGAGCCTTGCGCCAAGTGCGACAGGTGACACCGACGGCCTGTCCAGCGCTGCCTTCACGCCTACCCGCGCAACGCCAACTCCGCTCAACCCCGCTTCAACTCACGCCAAAGCGCACGGTAATATCCCAAGAACCTCTCCGGCTCCTTGCTCTCGGCCACCTCGGCCAACAGGTACCGCTCGTACCCAATCCCCCGTAGCAGCGAGAAAAATTCACGATTCGGATACCCCCCGGCCAACGACTTGAGGTGCACGTTGAGGATGAATGACTTCAGCAACTCGAACGCCGGCTTCACCGAGCCGTTGACCACTTCGCCCGGATTGCAGTTCCAGCAGACGCCGACATTGGGGTGTCCGCAAGCGTCCATAATGGTGCGCATGCGCGCCGGATCGCTCGTGCCGCGGCCGTGCACCTCCACCCAGATCTCGATGCCGTACTTGCCGCCGATATCGCCGCACTCGCGCAACGCTTCCCCGATACGCTGCAACGTGACGCGCTCGGGCACCCCCGCCGGCAGCCCGTTCGGACGTACCTTGATGCCCCAACATCCCAAATCGTGCGCCAACTCGACGAACTGCCGCGTCTCGTCGATGTTCTTTCGCACGACGGCCGGGTCGGTCGAGTGATACTCGCACGCCGTCCCCAGGCTCAGCAGCCGCAGTTTGCTGCGCATGAACCGCTCGCGGACC